>JAGWLJ010000027.1 GCA_028873275.1 Pseudomonadota bacterium | reverse complement strand
AGCCCCTCGGCAACGACGATGCAGGCGTCGTTGCCGGACTGAATGATAATGCCGTGGATGAGATCTTCGACAGCGATCTCCTCACCAACGCCGACAAACGTCTTGGAGCCCTGCGTCCGCCAGGCTTTCTCGCTGACGGTGAATTTGCTGTCGAGCTTGACCCGCCCTTCCTTAAGTCGCTGGAAGAGGATGTACACGGTCATCAGCTTGCTCATCGAGGAAGGCGGCATCAGCTGGTCGCCATTTTTGTTGAGCAGCACGGAATGCGTTCCGGTATCGATCAGGAATGCTTCTTTGGCCGTAGTGTCGACGGCCAGCGCGGATGATGTGTAAGAAAAGACGGTACATAGAAAAACGAGGCAAAAAACAATCATACCTGCCTGACGCCTGAAACCTGACACCTGAAACCTCTCCTTTATTGATGAATAATCCGGGCATCCGCCACGATGACACGCGCCTTGGCCAGCGCGTCATCCGCCGATTGCTGGTCATTGAACGGGCCAAGCCGCACGCGCCACCAGGTTTTTTCTCCCATGGCCACCTTGTCAACCACGATGGATGCGATACCTTCCAGCTTTGCCATGAGCTTGCGGGCGTTTTCCTCCGCTGAGAATGCCCCCGCCTGAACGATGTAATGCCCTTGCGCTTTCGGGTGGAGGTCGCTGCTGGCAGCGGACGACGCTTCATCATTGACCTGCGCCACCTTGGTGACTTTCGGCTCGGGCGCCTTCTGCGGCGGCGGACTGGTCATATCGTCCGCCATCGCATCGCGCACCAGTCCATGACTTTTGGGAGAAATTTCGGCCAGGTCGCCGCTGCTGACCGACAGGACCGGCGCGGTGTCGCTCACCGGCTGCGATGCGGGCGCAGGAGCGGTAGAGGCGATCACGGCATTGTTCTTAGCGCGCTCGGCTTTCTGGTTATACTGGGCCATGCTAATCGGTGCGCCGGAATGCTGCAGCGAAGCAATATATTCCTCAGTCTCGCTCTTCAGGTATTGCACGCGCACCTGGCCGGTGCTCCTCAGGCCGATGGATTCGGCGGATTTCTTCGATAAGTCGATAATGCGGTTGCTCTTGAACGGGCCGCGATCGTTGACGCGCACGATGACGCTTTTTCCGTTGCTGAGGTTAGTCACGCGCACCAGCGACGGCATGGGCAGCGTCGGGTGCGCCGCCGTCAGGGCGTTCTGGTTGAACACTTCGCCGCTGGCGGTGTATTTGCCATGGAAGCCGGGGCCGTACCACGAGGCTTCGCCGATCTTGTCATAGGTAGGATCGTATTCCGGGTAATAGGACTTCCCGTCGACGACATACGGCTTTCCTACCTTCATTCCCGGCACCGGCGGCTGCTGCGCGCAGGCGGCGAGCAGGCCGAGGAAAGAAAAAAGAATAATTCTACGCCACATGAAGAAACTCTCGTAATGCCTCAATGACACTGGATATTACAGGCAATCGCCGGCAAATCCCAGTTATTGTTCTCACCGCAGGACCAGCTTCGTCTGCCATCTGCCATTCCGCTCAAAATGTTCCATAACGGCATATAATATGAATTTGCATTTTTTACATCTGTTTTTATCATGGAATAGGCTCCGAACTGAAAACCCAATATCGTCTTCAGCCGCTCGAGGCTGAACAGATTACCGCTTATCACCAGCCGCAATTTATCATAATAATCTCTAATGTTCGGAGGCATTCTTGAGGTATCGCCGGTCATTCTCGCCCATACATAGCCGGGGGGAATGCGGCGTTCAAAATGCCCTATGCGCCAGTTATGAATATTGATCACCGGCAGACGCGCCAGCAGCGGGTCGGCCAGCGCAAGGGAATCGATGATCCGGAAGCGCGGCCCGGCATAATAGCCGTACATGCCGACGTTGCCGAACACTTGGACAAGCCTGCTGCGGCGGTTGGCGCGCATCCCCTCTCCCCATTGCGCGAAGAGGTGCGAAGGCCCTCCCCTAAATCGCAAGGTCCCACGGATGAACAGCGCATTGCTATCCTGATAAAACCGTCTTTCTTCCACAATGCCGTAATTGGCGTATACATTTGCCGAATCCCTGTATTCCGGAGCGGTGATACTGCTCTCTATCAGGCAAACGGCGCTTGCCGCCAACAACAGCCGGCCCAGAAAAATGTAGGAAAGCTCCCGGAATACATCGTAAAGCAGGATCACGGAAAGAAAGAACGGCATGGCGAAAAACCTGCCTGCCATAAAATCCCCTCCGACCATCACGACATACGTCACGGATGCGGTAATCCCCAGCGCCAGCAGCGGCGCCAGCGGCGCGCGGTTCTGTAAGGGCTTGAAAAGAGATGGCAGCCGGGTCAGCCCTGTTATCACGGCCACGCTGATCCAAACGAAAGCAAATAGGTCATAATGGAAGAAGTTCTGGAGATAATGGCGTCCCTGCATGATATAGGACGCCAGGTGAATGCCCGTATTGAGCTTGGCGTATTTCGTATTGGGGAAAACGAATCCATAATAAAACAGCGCAAAAGCGCACCAACCGGTCAACGGCAGGGTAGCGGCGAGGAGAGGTCTGATCCTGATATTCCTGGCATGGCGAATGCCGAGCCACAGCAGGGCAGGCAGCAGCGGTATGAGGTTGTCGAAGCGCGTCAGCACACCAAGCGAAGCAAAAAATAACAGCGGGTAGATACGCTGCGGCGTCCGCGCCAGCGTATAAAAAAACGCCGCCAGCGTGCAGAAAGTCAGCGGCGTCTCCAGCCCGCAGATCACATAGCTGTCGAACGTTTTGGAAAGGGTGAGCGGCAGCAGCACCAGCAGGCAGCGATGCCAGTTTCTCGCCGGAACGGTTTTTATCAGCAACGCCACGGCGGCGACGCCAAAAACTGCCGAGAGGGCGATTGTCAGCAGGAAAATATTGTCGAAGACGGCATAGAATGGAATGTGGATGAGCATCCACAGCGGGTGGGTATACACCTGCACGCGCTCGTCGATATTCCAGCGCAGGCCAAACCCATGCACGGCATTATCCACGACGCGAAAGGTGATATAGGCATCTTCCGTCACCCAGGCATAGGAAAAGACATAGGCGAAGGCAGCAATGCAGAGGAGCGGGAAAAGCAGGCGGGAGATTCGGTCGGGCGCAGAAAGATGCTGCATTTTACCGCCCGATCTTATCGGCCAGCAATCCGACCGCCGTGGCAAAATAGCGCGAGCGGTTCCATTTCAGCAGGGATTTATAATTGCTATACACCAGGTAGGGCACCGCATCGTCCCCCTCGCCGACGAAAATCAGCGAGGCCCTAATCGCTTTGTTGGGAAGCGCGCCGCCGTCGTCACGGCGAACGCCCAGCCTGCGCCATTCCGCAAGAGGTTTTTCCTTGCCGATATCGGCGAGCGTCTTATCGAAACTATCCGGCAGATCGACCTCCCTGCCCCAGCCTTCGCTGTCCTTCCAGCCCAGCGCTTTCAGGTAGTTGGCGATGGAGGCAAACGCATCGGCCTTGCTGCCCCAGATATTGCGCTTGCCGTCGCCATCGCCGTCCACGGCGTATGCGAGAAACGTGCTGGGCATAAACTGGCACTGGCCAAGCGCGCCCGCCCATGAACCTTCCAGATCGTCCGCCGGCATTTTTTCCTGCTGAAGAATGGTCAGCGCGTCGATCAGCTCGCCGCGGAAATAATCCGGCCTGCGGCTATCGTAAGCCAGGGTCGCCAGCGCGTCGATCACCCTGAACCCGCCGATATTATGCCCGAAGCCGGTTTCAATCCCCCACAGCGCCACGATGAATCGCGGCTGCACCCCGTATCTCTTGCCTATTTTGCGAAGTATGGCGCGGTTCTCCGCCATCTGCGCCCTACCCTCCCTGATCCGCTTGGGAGTGACGATACGCGCCACGTATTCATCGAGCGTCAGCACCGATTCGGGCTGCTTGCGGTCCAGTTCGATCACGCGGTCAAGCGGAGCGGTATCAGCGAAGGCGTCGTCGAGCGTCGCCTGCGAGATGCCGCGGTGTTTTGCTTCCTGCTCGAATTCCTGCAGCCACAGCCCGAAAGGCTTGGAATTCAGGGGAACGTCATCCGCCAGCAACGGGAAGGAAAAAAAGGTAATCGCCAGCAATAAAACGAGACAACGACGCATATAGCGGCTGTAACAGAATTGCCGCCAAAAGAAAAGCCCCCGCTGTTGAAGGCGGGGGCTTTATTTCAACCGGCAATTCCGGCTTACTGCGAAGCCTTATCCTGGTGCTTCTTGCCTTTCTTCTTGCCCGACTTCTTGTGCTTGCCATGATGCTTCTTGCCCTTTTTGGCCTTCTTATCGGCCTTGGCATCGGCATTATCGCTCTTCATGGCGTTATCCATGGCGGCGCCGGCGTTGCTGGAATCGGCGGCATCGGCCGCAAGCGCGCTATGCAGCGGCGCGGCAAAAGCCAGGGCGAAAGCAACCAGCATCAGGGTAAACAAACGTTTCATAGTGATTTCCTTATGTGAACGGGTTAAAGAACGATGCGTTTTTCGCATGCGGAAGTAATTCAACGGCGGTAGCATAGCGTCCGCTTTCTAATTCACAACTGTAATTTACATGTTCGACCGCGAGACGGAAGCACTGTTGCATAAAAACCTTGACGCTTTGCCGCAAATGACCTGCAGCAGATCGCTTAAGCACGATATCGACGACCTTGCCGCGCTGGTATTTCCCAGCCTGCGGCTGGCGGTTGTTGACGATGCGAATACGGCACGGGCCCTTGGCGATCAGGTGTTCCGCGCCCTCAAGGGCCGCTTCAGCGATACTCACATCACGCTGGAAAGGTCCGCCCGCGCCGATCAGGAAACCGTAGATCATATCCGCCGCAGGGCCGGCACATGCGACGCGCTGGTCGCCGTCGGCAGCGGCACCGTCAGCGACCTCTGCAAATACGCCTCCTTCCTTGATAACAAGCCTTATATCGTTTTTCCCACCGCCGCCTCTATGAACGGCTATGTATCCGCCAACGCCTCGATCACGCTGGAAGGCTATAAAAAAACCCTGAAGGCGCACATGCCGAAGGCCGTATGCTGCGATCTTTCGGTCATCGCCGCCGCGCCTGGCCGCTTGGGAAAAAGCGGGCTGGGCGACGCGCTGGCCCGCCCGACGGCTCAGGCCGATTGGCTGCTGTCGCATCTCCTGCTGAATACGCCTTATAACGAATTGCCGTTCACCCTGCTGAGGCCGCTGGAGCATGCCTTGTTCGAGAACGCACGCGGCATTGCCATGGGTGACAGGCAAAGCATCGAATTATTGCTGCAAACGCTGCTATTGTCCGGTTTCGGAATGACCATCGCCGGCGGCGGCTATCCGGCCAGCCAGGGCGAGCACATGATCGCGCATGCCCATCATATGTTGTTCCATTCTCCCGCAGGAGATGTGATAACGCTGCACGGCGAGGAAATCGGCATCACCACGCTGACCATGGCCCGGAGGCAGGAAAAGCGGCTGCGCGGCCGCCCTTCCCTGAAGCCGCAGGTATTTCCTGAAGAGGAAATTGCTTCACACTTTGGTTTTGTCATCGCCCATGAAGCAAAGAAATCCTATGCCGCCAAGTGCGAAATCATCCGCCAGGCCGGGCTGAGCAATGAAACCCTTGCGCAAAAATGGGAAAGCGTGGTGGAACGCATCGCGCCGTTGATGATTCCCCCCGCCAGGATCGAGGCGATACTCGATGCCGCCGAAGCGCCCTCCAGCCCACCGGCGTTAGGCTGGCCGCAGAAGAGTTATGACACAGCCATCGCTTATGCCGGTTTCCTGCGTGAGCGATTTACGTTTCTGGATTTACAATAGATCTCTTAATCCTGACTCATGCGGATCAGCGCCGCGCCGATGAGGCAGGAAAGCGGCAGCGAAGCCATAAACATGGCGCCGAGCAGCCATAATCCGGCCGGCCCGGTGGTTGCCGAGGCAAAAATCAGCACGGGGATATAAAGCGGCAGCACGATCAGCGCCTGCAGCAGCCCGCCGCGCCGATGACCCAGCGTCAGCGCCGCCGCGATAGAGCCCAGGGCGATGATCGTGGGCGAAGCCAGCAGCAACCGGGCCATGGCGGCCAGCATGTCATCGCCGTTCAGCCCGGCCATCACGGCAAGCAGGGGCGACAGGACCAGCAGCGGCAACATGCTGGCCAGCCACTGGCCGGCGATCTTGCCCAGCACCAGCATCTCCAGCAGCACCGGCTGCAGCAGGAACTGCTCCAACGTTCCGTCCTCGAAATCACGCTCGTAGAACAGCGGTAGCGCCGTCAGCACCGACATCAGCACGCCGACGCACATCACCGCGCCGGCATGGAGCTTCATTTCCTCCGGACCCAGGGCGAAAGTAAAGAGCGTAACGATAATGACATAAAACGCCAGCGTGCCCAGCGCCCCTCCCCCTTTGCGGAAGGCCAGTCTCACGGTTTGGGCAAGGATGAGGCCAAACATCAGGCAAAATCCCCCATGAACAGCGTATGCGCCGCGATAGCCGACGTCATGATATGCGAGGCCACGACCACGATCCCACCCTGCGCCACCCGCGATTCGATCAGGCTGGCGGTCAGCACCACCGCCTCGTCGTCGAGAAAATTGGTAGGCTCGTCGAGCAGCCACAGCTTGCACGGTGCCACGATCAGCCGCGCCAGCGCCACGCGCCGCTGCCAGCCGGCGGAAAGCTGGCCGGCCGGCATATCATGGAATCTGTGCAGGTCGTAGAATTTGAGCGCGGCGGGAATAAGCATCTCCGTGCCGTAAAGCGCCGCCCAGAACGCCAGGTTCTCATAGACCGTCAGGTCGGATTTGACCGCGCTCTTATGTCCGATCATCATCAGGTCGTGCCTGAAAGCGGCGTTATTTTCTATCGGTTCGCCGTTCCATAGCACCTCGCCTTTACCGGGCTCCAGCAGCCCGCACAGGATTCTTAGCAACGAGGTTTTTCCCGAGCCGTTCGGTCCCTTGAGCAGCAGCAGCGCGCCTTCCTGCAGGCAGAAGCCCAGCCCGGAGAAAATCATCCGGTCGGAGCGCAGGCAGGAGAGATCGCAGGCAGTGAGCATTCCATGTGTATAGTGAAGAAAAACAGCTCAAACAAGTAATGGCGCTGTCACCCCAGCGGGTCTTGGATGATTGGTTCACTTCAGACCCCTACACAGGGATGAGAAAGAACATTATCCCTGATCCGGCTTCGCCTTCATCGCCTCGACGCCCCGGGAAATCGCCTGCATGGGATCGATGGAGGCGAAAAGCTGCTTGATGGGAATGCCGAAAATCTCCGCCACCTGCTTGGTGACGTCGCGCGGCGGCAGCCCGCCCTCGCCGGAAACGATGACCTCGCCGAAGCCGTCGCCTACGAAATTCTGCATGTTGTACTGCCTGCTTTTCATAGCGCGGGTGAATTCGTCGTAGCGGCTGGGCTTGACGGCCACATAGCACCAGTACATGCCGCCTTGCTCCATGCTGCCGAAAGCCAGCATGATGATGCGCGATACGTCGTCGGGGTCTATGCGCGTGCTGTCAGCCATAGACCTCCATGCGCATCAGGCTCCGCGCCCCTGTCCCTGAGCCAGCATGGCCTGCGCCTGCGGATTGCCGGCATAGGCGGCCTGCAGCGTCATCAGCGCCTGCATCTTGCGCATATCCTCTTTCATGACAAAAGACTCGGCAGGACGCTGCGCGCCGTCCGGCTGCTTGTCCTTATGGCCAAGCAGATAGGCGATGCCACCGCCCATCAGCCCCACGCCGGCCACCTTCTTAGCCTCGGGGCTAGTAACCCATTCCATAAATTTTGACTTCGCAAAGGCTTCCGCTCCTGGAACTCCCGCATCGGGCGCTGTAAAAAAGCTCGCGATCCATTTGCCGATGGTCGCACCCATTTTTTCCAGATTCTCGACCAGCCCGCTGAACATCTCGGGAATCTGCGTCTGCAGAGAAGGAGCGAAAAGAATAGCACCGGCGGCGATCGCCGCGCCGGCGATAATCATTCCCCACTTGATCTTTGAGCCTTGCGTCACCTGCTCAGCCATAACATTTCTCCTGTGTTTCCATAATATTAGGGCTATTATGCAAACACTATAGCATAGTCAGTAGCAAAATTACGTTACAATTCTGTTAAGATTGTAAGGGTTAGCTGGCGGGCGGTTCTTTTGCCGCCTGCATCAGGATATCCGGGGTGGTCTGGTACATCTGGGCGACCTTGAGCGTCACCTCGTCCGGCGGCGATTTCCCCTCGCCGGATACGATGATTTCACCATATTTCTCAAAATGGTATAGGTCTATGCTGCCGTCCTTCTGCGCCGCCAGGAATGGTTGGTATTGATTGGGCTTCACGGCGGCGAACAGCCAGAAAGGCGAGCCGCTTTCCAACATACCGTAAATCAGCACGATGATGCGGGTCAGGGCGTCGGAAGCGGTATTCGGCTCGTTCATGCCCTTTTTCTAGTGTGTTCGGCCGCCTGTAGCAAGTTTCTCATAACATATTGCAGAATGCCGCCATTCTTGTAATAGGCCAGCTCATCGAGCGTATCGATGCGGCAAAGCAGCGGAACGGTCTGGCTGGAGCCGTCCTTGCGGGTGATGACCATATCCACTTTCATGCGCGGCTGGATGCCTTTGGAAAGCCCCTTGAGCGCGATGGTTTCTTCGCCAGTGAGGTCCAGGCTCTTGCGGTTCTGGTCACCGTGGAAGATCAGCGGTAGTACGCCCATGCCGACTAGGTTGCTGCGATGGATGCGCTCGAAGCTCTCGGCGATCACCGCCTCAACGCCGAGCAGGCGCGTGCCCTTGGCCGCCCAGTCGCGGCTGGAGCCGGTGCCATATTCCTTGCCGGCAATGACCACCAGCTTGGTGCCGTCCTTCTTGTATTTCATAGCGGCGTCGTAAATGCTCATCTGCTCGCCGGTGGCGAGGTATTTCGTCACTCCGCCCTCGACGCCCGGAAGCATCTCGTTCTTGATGCGGATATTGGCGAAAGTGCCGCGCATCATGACTTCATGATTGCCGCGCCGTGCGCCGTAGGAGTTGAAATCCCTGGGCTCGACGCCATGCTCGATCAGGTATTTGGCGGCCGGGCTGCTCTTGGAGATATTGCCGGCGGGCGAGATATGATCAGTGGTGATTGAATCGCCGAACAACGCCAGGATGCGGGCGTTTTCAATATCCGGCGTAGCATGGCTTGCGGATTTGCTCATGCCTTCGAAATATGGCGGCTTGCGCACGTAGGTGCTTTCCGGCTGCCAGCTATAGGTCTTGCCGGAACCGGCGCCGATGGCCTGCCAGTGCTCGTCGCCCTTGAACACCTCGCTGTACTTCCTGCGGAACATGTCGGCGGTGACGCAGTTGGCGACCACCTCGGCGATCTCGGCGTTGGTAGGCCAGATATCCTTGAGGTAGACCGGCTTGCCGTCGCTTCCGGTGCCGATGGGGTCTTTGCTGAGATTGATGTTCATGCTGCCGGCCAGCGCGTAAGCCACCACCAGCGGCGGCGAGGCCAGGTAATTCGCCTTCACCAGCGGGTGGATGCGGCCTTCGAAATTGCGATTGCCGGAGAGCACGGCGCCCACGACCAGCCCATTATCCTTGATGGCCGCTTCGATCTCATCCTTCAGCGGCCCGGAATTGCCGATGCAGGTGGTACAGCCATAACCCACAAGGTTGAAGCCGATGGCATCCAGATCCTTCTGCAATCCCGATTGCTTGTAGTATTCGGTGACGACCTGCGAGCCCGGCGCCAGCGAGGTTTTCACCCACGGCTTCGGTTTCAGCCCTCTGGCCAGCGCCTTACGCGCCACCAGTCCGGCAGCCAGCATGACCGAGGGATTCGAGGTGTTGGTGCAGCTGGTGATCGCGGCGATAGCGACGTCGCCATGACCCATATCATAATCGTCGACCTTAACGCGCTTGTCCTGTGGCGTTTTCTTATCCTTATCAAGTTCGGAGAAGGCGTTAGCGAAGGATTGCGGCGCGGCGCTGAGCAGCACTTTGTCCTGCGGCCGCTTGGGACCGGCGAGGCAGGGTTCGACGCTGCTCATATCGAGCTCGAGCGTATCGGTGAAAACGGGGTCCTGATAATCCTTGTCGCGCCACATGCCCTGCGCCTTGGCATAGGCCTCCACCAGCGCGACGCGTTCCGGATCGCGGCCGGTCAGTGTAAGATAACGGATAGTTTCGGCATCGATGGGGAAGATGCCGCAGGTGGCACCGTATTCGGGCGCCATATTGCCGATGGTGGCACGGTCGGCCAGCGGGAGATTGTCCAGCCCTGGGCCGTAGAATTCGACGAACTTGCCGACGACGCCTTTTTTGCGCAGCATGTTGGTGACGGTCAACACGAGATCGGTAGCTGTTGCTCCCTCTCTAAGTTTTCCGACTAACTTAAATCCTATAACCTCAGGAATAAGCATAGAAACTGGCTGTCCTAGCATGGCCGCTTCT
>JAGWLJ010000026.1 GCA_028873275.1 Pseudomonadota bacterium | reverse complement strand
GCCGGGTAACCGTTCAGCGCGCCCACCACCAGCACGCGGCTGGATTCGGAAATTTCCGCCAGCGCCAGCAGGCGGGCGAAAGTCAGCGGCGCCATCAGGTAGCGGCCGGGGTGGGTTTCGAGATCCTCGTCGACATAGGCCGCGCCCTGCAGGTTTTCAGGGAGAAAGCGCTCGCGCGGGACGGTCTGCATGGCGGCCAGCACGCGCTCGTCGCGGACGTCGCCGGTGCGAAGCTGGCCCAGGATCATATTCCTGACCATGATATCGGAGCGGGCGGGCAGATTCATGCGAATACCGTAAGCAGAAGACGCCTACGATGTAGCTAAAGGCAACGTAATTGGCAAGTGAGCAGTGAAATTAAGCCGCGCTCATTCCATCGGCACTACGGACAGGAGCCGCCGCCGCAACGTTGGGCCCGGCGGGCGCCGCCGCTTCCGCTACCGGCAGACGCTCCATGCCGTTCACCGCCGCCCGCGCCTGATTCTGCGCGCGGGATTGGTTGCGCAGCTGGCCAAGCACGCGGTCGGTGCTTTCCTGCAGGTTCGTCACCTGGCCATTCACCCGCACGGACGGATTATAGTGATTACCGGTCCGATGATCGGGCGTCATGGCCATCTGATTGACCACATAGGTCACTGCCAGATTACGCGTCTCGGTATTCGGGCTGGCCAGCATCTGCCTGATTGTCGGCGAATTCGGGCTGTTGCTGTCTATGCGCGTATTCAACGCGTTTTCCAGCTGACGCTGCCCCGCGGTATTGGAGCGCAGCCAGCCGACGGCATGCCGATCGACGGCATTACGGTTGGAGCCGCCCGCCATCAGCAGATCGGCCGCCGCCTGACGGCCTTCACGGGTATTCTGCGACAAGTGCTGCGCGAGATTCTTCATCGTCTCCTGCGATGCCACCACCGGTTGCGGCGCAGCTCTCTGCACCCTTTGCAGCCCCGCCGGGCCGCCGCGCTGCTGACCGCCGCCGAGCAACCCGCCCAGCGGATTCTGGCCGTTCGCCAGCATCTGGGTGCCCTGTCCCAGCATGCCACCGGCCAGCGCGCCGAGCAACGCCCCCATGGGGCCGCCCATCATAAACCCGAGAAGCATGCCGATCAGGCCGCCACCGGCGCCGCCGGCAATACCCTGAAGCGCATCGCCGATCTGGCTCATCATGTCGTTGCCGCCGGGGCTATTGCCATTGGCAGTATTGCTTTGTCCGTTGCCAGTAGTGTTTCCTCGCGCCGCAACATTCAATCTGCGGTTTCCATCCGCGCCGAAAAGCGCCGTCGACTGCGTTCTCAGCTCTTCATTCAAATTGCCCATGCGGCGCGCGCTGTCCCTGTCCTGCTCTCTGGCCCCGGACTGTTGCGCCAGCCATTGTTCGAGGCTCTGAATCTGCCCACCGTTTTGCCGAGCAGTTGACACTGCCTGGGAATAGCCCCTGATAAGGGTCTTGGCACCGGATTCCAGAGCAGGATCATTCTGCGCGTTGTTGGCCCATTGCTGCACGGTATTCACATAAGCGGTCACGGCAGCATCCGTGGGCGCGGCGGCAGGAGCAGGGGCAGAAGGTGCCGCCGGTGCAGGAGACGTTGACGAAGCAGATGGCGTTGCGCTACCGCCGGCTCTTCCGCTGGCATCCGCCACCACTACCGGAGCGGGAGCGGGAGAAGACGTAGCAGCAGCGACAGACGGGGATGCCGCTTCATTCACTTCTTGAGCGAATGTGGTGGTTCTCCCCATGGCTGGCTGTTGCCTATTTTCACTATTGATAACCGTTGCCAGGACATTGCGCATGGGCAGTTCATGCAAATTTATCGTATCATTAGTTGCCTTAATGATTTCAAGCCCTCCCCTAAGGAATGTTCGCCGCCCCGTAGACCCTCCATCAAGACCACGATCCTCAAAAGACCTGATTTGAAATCGCTGACTGGAACCGCTGCCGACGTAATCTCCCTCAAATCTGAGGGTGCGCCGCTGTCCGTCCTGTTCCACACGCACATCAAAATAACGTCCGTCACGACCACCAGCATATTGCTGTATGGAAGGATTGGACAGACCCTCTACAACACGAAACTGCGGCATGGCACTTATCCTCGGGATTCAATAATCCGCTATTATTTAAGTTCATTTTATCATCAGCATACTGCCGCTTGTGTGAAGGTTTTGTGAAGATTAGAGGCAAAACGGCCCCTGCGGAGGCCGCCGCCTGTAATAAGTAATTGTTTGATTTTTAATTAACTTTTTCTTCTTCTGCCGCGGTCACGCCCAGCATCTTGAGCTTGCGGTGGAGGGCCGAGCGCTCCATCCCGACAAAGGCGGAGGTACGGGAGATATTGCCGCCAAAGCGGCCGATCTGGGCGACGAGGTATTGCTTCTCGAACAATTCCCTGGCTTCGCGCAGGGGCATGGACATGATATCGGCGTTGGTTTCCGGGCGGGCCAGCACCGGGTTGGAGGTGAGGATTTCGGGCGGCAGCTCGTCGGCCGAAACCGGCTCCCTGTTGCCGCCGGTCATGATCAGCAGCCATTCCATCATGTTGCGCAGCTGCCGTACGTTGCCCGGCCAGTTATAGGCCTGCAGCATGGCCAGCGACTCCTCCGAAAGCTCACGCACCGGCAGCCCGGCCATCTCCGAGGCGCGGCGCAGGAAATAATGGCAGAGCTCCGGAATATCCTCGCGGCGATCCTTGAGCGGCGGCATTTTCACCGGCACGACGTTCAGGCGGTAATATAAATCCTCGCGGAAGCGGCCGGCGGCGATCTCGCCGGTCAGGTCGCGGTTGCTGGCGGCGATGACGCGCACATCGATCTCGACGCGGCGCGTGCCGCGCAGGCGGGTGAACCCCTGCTCCTGCAGCGTGCGCAGCACCTTACCCTGCGTTTCCAGCGGCATGTCGGCCACTTCGTCGATGAACAGCGTGCCCTGATGGGCCCGCTCGAACAGGCCGAGCTTTTCCGCTCCGCCGTTGGGATTGGTGTCCTCGATGCCGAACAGCTCCGCCTCGACGCGGTCGGGCGACAGCCCCGCCGCGTTCATGACGACGAAATTGCCGTTGCCGCGCGGCGACTTCGCATGAATCAGCCGCGCCAGCATCTCCTTGCCGGTGCCGGGCGCGCCGGTGATCAGCACACGGCTCGAGGCGGGGGCAATCTTCTCCACCGCCTGGCGAACCTGCTGGATGGCCTGCGACGGACCATTGAACTGCATCTCGAATTTTCCGCGCGTCTTCAGCTCGGTATTCTCCTGCTTGAGCCGCGTGTGCTCCAGCGCTCGCGCCACCATCAGGAGCAGCCGGTCCTCTTTGAACGGCTTTTCGATGAAATCATAGGCGCCCATTTTAATGGCGGCCACCGCCGTTTCGATATTGCCGTGGCCGCTGATCATGATGACCGGCAGGTGCGGGTATTTCCTGCGCGCCATTTCGAGGATGCCCAGCCCGTCCATCTCGCTGCCCTGCAGCCAGATGTCGAGCACCAGCACGGAAGGCACGCGTTCGGCGATGGCCTTGAAGGCGGTGTCGCTGTCCTGCGCCGTGCGGGTGGCGTATTTGGCGTCTTTGAGAATATCCGAGACCAGATCGCGGATATCGGCTTCGTCGTCAACAATCAGAATGTCGGCGGTCATGGCTCATCGGTGCGATGTGTGGCGCGAGTGTGAGAGAGGAGCAAGACATTTATGCACCCACACTTACACTCATACTGTCACCTATATATCACAGTGTTGCGAAAATGAAAGCACAACCCGCGCCCCGCCGCCGGGAACATTCTCCAGGTTTATCTTAGCCTTGTGATCTTCAATGATTTTCCTGACAATCGCCAGCCCCAGCCCGGTGCCCTTGGCGCGGGTGGTGACATAAGGCTCCATCATCTTGCCTATATTATCCGCCGGAAAGCCCATGCCGTTATCCTCGACCACCAGCTGCACGGCATTTTCATGGCAGGAGAGCGCAATGCCGATGCGCCCCGGCTCGCGGTTTTCCGGCTGCGCCACCTGGCGCGCCTCCACCGCCTCGGCGGCGTTCTTGAGCAGGTTGGTCAGCACCTGCATGATCTGCCGCTCGTCGCAGTGCAACATGACCGGTTCGTGGGGCATCTCCAGCCGGTATTCGATGGCGGGATTGCCCACCTGCGCCGAGAACATCGCCTTGCGAATCATGGCGCTCAAATCCTCATCAGCGAAGCGCGGGGCCGGCATGCGGGCGAAGGAGACGAATTCCTCCACCATGCGGCCGATATCAGCAACGTGGCGGGCGATGGTATCGGTATATTTGACGTAATTCTCCTGATCCTCGGTGATGTATTTGAGATATTTGCGCTTGAGACGCTCGGCGGAAAGCGCGATCGGCGTCAACGGATTCTTGATTTCATGCGCCACGCGGCGCGCCACATCCGCCCAGGCCGCGCTTTTCTGCGCAGCAGCCAGCAGGGTGATGTCGTCGAAGGTAACGATGAAGCCTTCCACCGCCGCATCCAGCCGCTCGACGGTGGCGCGCACATGCAGCGTCAGCGAACGGCCGTTACGGGCCAGGGTCAACGTCGTCTGCGCCGCTTCTCCCGGCATCTGCTCCGCCTGCCCGAGCAGCTCTTCGAGATTGGGCAGCGCCTCGGCAATGTCAGCGCCGGCGGCGATCGGCTGGCCGATGCGGTCGAGAATAGCACCGGCCGAGCGATTGAACAGAGTGATGCGCTTGTTATGGTCGGTGGCGATGACACCGGCCGAGACGCCGGACAGCACCGCTTCGGAAAAGCGCCGCCGCTGGTCGAGCTGGCGGTTGGCATCGATCAATCCGGCCCGCTGGGCCTCCAGCTGCTCAGTCATGCGGTTGAAGACGCGGCTCAGGCTGCCGATCTCGTCGTTGCTGCCGGGATCGGCCACACGAGCGGAAAAATCGCCGCCGCGCACACGCTCCGCCGCCACCGCCAGCCGTGAAACCGGCGTGGTCAGCCGGGCGGCGAACACCATGCCGTACCAGATGGCGGCCAGCAGCAGCAGCAGTGCCAGGGTGATGAAAACGACCAGGAAGGCAAATTCGAGATGGGCCAGCTGGCTTTTCAGCGTCTCGTATTCATGCACGGCGCCCTGGGTGTGCTGCATATGCGCCAGCACCTTGCTGTCGATCAGCCTTCCGACCAGCAGGTAGGTGTTGGCCAGCGCATCCAGCCGCACCAGCGCCCGCACCTTGTCGTCCTCGGTGGTGATGATGACCACCTCGCCTTTGGCGGCGCGGTCCAGCATGTCCTGAGGCAGGCGCTCGAAGGACAGCGCGAAGCTCAGCGGCCCCTGCGCCAGGATATGATCGCCCTGGAACACCAGCGATTCGGTGAGCAGCCGCAGCTCCGACTGCTCATTGACGATGTCGTTGAATTCCTGCGGATGAGTGAAGGCGAGGCTGACAACGCGGTTGAGGTCGCCCGCCATGGCAATGGCGTCGCCACGGATATTCTCCTTGTGCTCGTTGAGATAGGCTTCGGCGACGGCCAGCGATTCGCCAACCACCGTCTCCACGCGCTCGTTGAACCACGCCTCGATGCCGAGATTGAAAAACACCGCCGAGAACACCGATACGATCAGCGTCGGGACGATGGTCACCAGGCTGAACATGACGACAATGCGCTTCTGCAGCTTCGACCCGGCATAACCAGCCCTGAGCGACGCCCACAGCCGCCAGATGCGCCAGCCGACGACGCCGGCCAGCAGCGACAGCAGGGACATATCGATGGCCAGAAAGGTCAGCACCCGCCGCGGCTTCATGCCCAGCGGCGCATCGCTCCCGGTGATGACGGCATAGGTGGCGATGGCCGAGGCGAAAGCCAGCAGCGTCAGGATGGCAGCCAGGTTGCGCTTAAGCCAGAGCGCAAAGGGATGTGAAGAGGTGGAGATGTGAAGATGTGAAGAGGAAAGCATCTTATTCTTTCTCCACATCCCCATCTCGCCACATCCCCACATCCACCTTCAGCTCGCCGATGCGCTTGCGCAGCGTATTACGGTTGATGCCCAGCACGTAGGCCGCCTTGACCTGGTTGCCATTGGTGGCGCGCAGGGTCATTTCGATCAACGGTTTTTCAACCAGCGGCAGGATGCGGTCGTAAAGGCCGGGCGGCGGCAGGTCATCGCCGCTGTGCGAGGCGAAATACTGCTTCAGATGCGCCTCGACGTTCTTCTCCAGCGTCGGCGCTTCGCCGCCCGCCGCTTCCCTGCGTCCGGCCCGCATCTCGGAGAGGAACACCTCCTTGCCGATGACGCTTTCGGAATAAAGCGCGCTGATGCGGTACATCATGTTCTCCAGCTCGCGCACGTTGCCCGGCCAGTCATACTCAGTCATGGCCTGGATGGCCTGGGCGTCGAGGGTTTTCAGCGGCAGCCCTTTTTCGCTGGCCTTGCGCAGGAAATACTGCGCCAGCGGCGCAATGTCCTCGCGGCGCTCGCGCAGGGGCGGCATGCGGATGGGCACGACGTTCAGGCGGTAATACAAATCCTCGCGGAAAGCGCCGGACTTCACCAGCTGCGCCAGGTCGCGGTGCGTGGCGCAGACAATGCGCACATTGGCCTTGAGCAGCTGCGTGCCGCCGACGGTGAGATATTCTCCCTGTTGCAGCACGCGCAGCAGTTTGGTCTGCGCGTCCATCGGCATGTCGCCGATCTCGTCGAGAAAGAGCGTTCCGCCTTCGGCCTGCTCGAACTTGCCGCTCTTGCGCTGGTTGGCGCCGGTGAATGCACCCTTCTCATAACCGAATAGCTCGCTCTCCACCAACTCGCGCGGGATGGCCGCCATGTTGATGGCCACGAACGGCCCGGACTTGCGCCGCCCCAGCTGGTGCAGCGCGCGCGCCACCAGCTCCTTGCCAGTGCCGGACTCGCCGATAATGGTCACCGTCAGGTCGTTGTTCATCAGCCGGGCCAGCGAGCGGTAAATCTCTTGCATGGGCGGCGAGGTGCCGATGAAATGCTCGGCGTCGCGCCCGGCCTGTGCATCTTTTTCCGAAGGCTCGCTTTTGCCTGCCTGCTCCAGCGAGCGGCCGACATGCTCAAGCAGCACATTGAGATCGAACGGCTTGGGCATGTATTCATAAGCGCCGGACTCGCTGGCGCGCACGGCGGTGGTGAGCGTGTTCTGGGCGCTGATGACGATGATGGGCAGGTCAGGACGCAGGCCGCGGATGTCAGGCAGCAGGTCGAGCCCGCTGCTGTAGCCCTTGCCTACCGGCATGCGCACATCGGTGATGATGGCGTCGCCCCTGCCCTCTTTCACCCATTCGAGCAGCGTGTCGCCCTCATGGGCGATCAGCGGCTCCCAGCCGCGCCGCCGTATGGCATGCGAGAGCACGGTGCAGATGGCCTTGTCGTCGTCGGCGATGAGGATGGTGGGCATAAGCCAGTGGGCAATTGTCCGTTAACAGAGGTCAGCAAAAAGAAAAATGTCCTCTACTGTCAACTGTCAACCGTTAACTGTCAACTGGTTACGGCGCAGCGTCGTCCGATACAGCCATGCCGCAAACAGGCCGAAAGCAATCAGGTAAAATACCCAGCCCTCGTAAGAATGGAACATTTCCAGCGTTGCGCCGCGGAAATGCCACATGAACGGCCAGGCATCCGGCCGGTAGGCCCAGTAGCCGATTGAAAACAGCACCGTGATGCGGATGGCGTTGACAAAGAACATATAGATGACGCCCAGGCCATACAGCAGAATCAGGCTGCGGCGCCGGAACAGCTGCCAGTCGAGCAGCAGCATCACCGACAGCAGAAAATTAAACAGGAAGATTCCCTCGAGCCCGTTGCAGCCGGGATTGACACTGGCACGGAAATAATGCGAGCCGATAATAAAGCTACCCTGCCATTTCGGATGCGGCATGGCAAATGCCGCCGCACCATAGAAGCGCAAGATGACATGCACGGTATGCGCCGTCCAGCCAATCATCTGCGCCCACAGGGTGCGCATCAGCCAGTAATAATTGCAGGCAGCGCTGGCCGCCAGAATCGCCACGATGGCCGGGCGAGGCTGGCGTATCATGCGGCCCAGGCAATCTGCAAAGGATACCAGCACGAAAAGGCTGGAGACGACGGCAGCGCCGAAGAGATACTGGCGCAAATCAGGAAATGCCAGGAGCTGCGGAATGGCGGCAAGGCAGGCGATGCCGAGCGCACCGAAGAAAGGCGAAAAGCGAAGGACGAAAGGCCGCTCCCGCTCCATCAGTCGCACCCAGAGCAGAAACGCGAAGGGAATAGGCACGAACTCAGCGGGTAGCTGCAATATATGGCGCGCCAACCCGTCCCTGACATGCTGCATCCATGTCCATCCGCCTTGGAAGGCGTTCAATATAAACAGGGTCAGCACCGCCGCCAGCGATTGGCTGCCAATGCTGAGGTAACGCTGGGCAGCAATGCCGGCGGAACTTTCCAGCCAACCAAGGAGGTTTTCCCTCAGGGGGCGCAGCGGCAATATCCTAGGATGACAGGCCAGCTGGCCTAATCTGGCAAGAATCGCGTTACGCCACATTTGCATGCGGCCCCACGCCGCATGACCATAGCGCTCTTTGATAACGAGAGCGTCGGTACGGAGACGGTGCAGAAGCTGGGAGGACATATAAAGACGAGATAAAGATTATCTTCGCCACGCAGCAAACGCAAATAAAAGTGACGCAGAAAATAAAAACCCGGCTCAAAAGAGCCGGGTTTTTAAAGCACAGATACGGACTTTATGCCGCAGCCAGGTTGCGGCGGCGGATATAAAACATCAGCCCACCCGCCACGATCACGAAAGCGGCGGCCAGATAATCGGACATTTCGGGCAGACAACCAGTATTATTGACAGTATCCCAAACGCAAGCCGCCCCATTACTATCAAAATTACTTTCACATGTAGTTTGTCCTGAACCACTCCATTGGCCACAATTGCCTACCGTTCCCGCCGCCATCGCCTTGTTTGCCATTATCGGCATCAATGTTATACCCAGCATCGCCGCCGTCATCAGCGTATGGCGCAGGGGTTTATTGAAAATCTGCAGAAGCTGCTTCATAAGGAATTCCTTTCAGTTAAAATAATACTGGAATGGATTCTAGGAATGATTGCTTAAAAATTTATTAATTCCTTCTTATCATACCATATTATGATAACTGCGCAAAGTGAAAAGCGGCTTACAGCTTCTTCTCTTCCTTTTTCGCATCGGCTTTCGGCGCGCTGCCCGCGGCGGGGCTGAGCGACGCGGTAAACGGCTTTTCGGCTCCGTCGGCGCTGTAATATTTGATGTCGGCTTTCTTGAGCAGCCCTTCGACATAGCCCTGCACGGCCTTGCCGGCCAGCTCGCTGCGCAGCGAATCCTTCATGTCCTCGAAGGAAGCCGGCTGCACCGGGCGACGGTCCTCAACCTGGATAATATGCCAGCCGAACGGCGACTTGACCGGCTCAGAAATATCCCCCTTCTTCAGCTTGAAGGCGGCATCGGCGAATTCCGGCACCATCTTGTCCTTGGTGAACCAGCCCAGCTCGCCCCCATTGCTGCCCGAACCCTTGTCGGCCGATTTTTCCCTAGCCAGCTTCTCGAAATCGGCGCCTTTCTTGAGCTCGGCGCGCAGCTTCCGGGCCTCATCCTCATTGGCGACCAGGATATGGCGCGCCTTGATCTCTTCCTGCCCCTTGGTGGCGTTGACTTTTTCGGCATAGGCGGCGCGCAGCTGGTCATCCGTCACCAAATCCTTGGCTTTGCCTTCCATGAAGCTCTGGATGACCACCTGTTTCTGCATCTCGGCCAGGCGCTTCTTGACATCCTCGTTCTTGTCGGTGCCGGCCTTGACCGCCTCGGCGTAAATCAGCCGCTCGGAGACGATACCGCGCAGCACGTTCTGGCGAATGTTCTCATCGAAGGTGTTGAAATCGGGCGCGGCGCCGGTGGGGAACAGGCCCTTCCAGATATCGAGCACTTCCGAGTTTTTGATTTCGTCGCCGCCGACCCTGACGATGGTGTAATCCTTGGCGCTGGGAGCGGGAGCGGCCGGGGCAGTGGCGGAAGTGGCCGGCGCATCCGTTTTGGCTTCCTCAGCCAGGGCGGGGAAGGTGGCAAGAGCGGTGACGGCGGCGAGCAGCGCGAGAGTCTGTTTCATGGCGGATATCCTTATAAAGCTGAAAATAACGCGACCTCGCTTATGGCATATTTATAAAACCTTGGCAAGCGGCGTTGACTTGCGGGTATTAACGCCCTATCTCTTTGCGGTCATGATTTCTTCCCTCGCCAAAAAGCTGTTCGGGTCGGCCAACGACCGCTTCGTCAAGACGCTCGGCGCGCAGGTGCAGCGCATCAACGCGCTCGAGCCGCAGATGCAGCGCCTGACCGACGACGAATTACGCGGCCGCACGCAGTGGCTGCGCGAGCGCCTGAACGGCGGCGAGAAGCTGGATAACCTCTTAGTCGACGCCTTTGCCACCGTGCGCGAGGCGGGCAGGCGCGCA
>JAGWLJ010000280.1 GCA_028873275.1 Pseudomonadota bacterium | reverse complement strand
GTGCTTACCACTATGTGCCGCGCCGCCGCGCCGCTACTACCGCTGACACTGGAGGAGATTTACAAAGGGCTAACCGGCGAAGAGAGCGTGCATTTGGCGAAGTTTCCAGACGTATCGAAATTTTGCGATACCAATTTAGACAATCAATTATTGCTACTACACATGGATCGCATTCGCGATGTGTGTAATACAGCTTTGGCTATGCGTAACAAAATAAATATCCGCGTTCGTCAACCATTGACATCATTAATAATAGTGAGCAAGACATGGCGGAAACCTCAAGATGCGGATGGATTAGCACTCCTCACTCTGGTTGAAGATGAGGTAAACGTAAAAGAAGTAAAATACGAAGCCGACATCGACGGGTACGCCACCCTCAAACTCTCTCTCAACAATCCCGTCCTCGGCAAGCGCGTACCGGAAAAGATGAAACAGATCATCCCTGCATCAAAAAAAGGCGAATGGAAGCAGCTATCAGACGGCGGTGTGGAAATCTGTGGCGAGAAACTATTGCATGGTGAATATACGCTGCAGCTCGAGCCCAAGCCCGAATACAAAGACCGCGCGCAAGCGCTCTCAACCAACGACGCACTGGTGATTCTCGATACCACCGTCACGCCTGAACTCGAAGCCGAGGGCATTGCGCGCGACGTGGTGCGCATGGTGCAGCAGGCGCGCAAGGATGCCAACCTGAATGTCTCCGATCGCATCCGGCTGCATCTCGATGCGCCGGAGGCAGTGGCCAGCGCGGTCAGCGCGCACAGGCAGTATCTGATGGAGCAGACGCTGTCAGTGGAACTGTCAGAGACAAAGCTGGAAAAACCGGCCTTTTTGGCAGAGAATACGCTCGACGATCAGAAGATTATTATCTCGCTGGCGCTGGCGGCTTAGGCTGCTCCCGACAGCAGATTTCCCGCCACGTTGATGTATTTGCGCGCGGCTTCCTGTGCCTGACCTACCGCATCCGCCAAGGGCACTTTGCCGCGCACGCTGGCCAGCTTGATCATCATCGGCAGGTTAACGCCGGCGATGACTTCGATGCCTTCCGTTCTCATCACCGAGATGGCGAGATTCGAGGGCGTGCCGCCGAACATATCGGTGAGGATGACGACGCCGTCGCCGCTATCGGCCTCATGCACGGCCTTGATGATGCGCTCGCGCGCCGCCTCGGCATCGTCCTCGGGCTCGATGCCGACGGCTAACATCTGCGCCTGCTTGCCCACCACGTGCTCGGTAACGGCAACCAGCGCCTCCGCCAGCTTGCCATGGCTTACCACCACCATGCCTATCATGCGCGCTTCTCCAGATCCCTGTGCCTGACTGATACGTTATAGCCGCTTTGCGTGAGAAATCCACCCAGCTTTTCTGCCATGTACACCGAGCGGTGCCGCCCGCCTGTGCATCCTACGGCAACGGTAAGATAGCTCCTGCCTTCCTCGAGATAGCGCGGCAGCAGCGGCAGCAGCAGCCCAATGAAATTCTGCCAGAAGGCGGCGAAGTCACGATCGGACTCGATGGCTTCGCCGACGGCCGCGTCGCGCCCGGTAAGGTCGCGCAATGCCGGATCGTAATGCGGGTTCTTCAGGAAACGCACATCGAACACGATATCCGCCTCGCGCGGAACGCCGCGGCGGAAGGAGAACGACACCATGGAGAGCGCCAGATGCCGCCGGTCGCGGGAGAAATGCGCCATCAGCACCTTGCGCAGTTCCGGCGCTTCGTATTCGCTGGTGTCGATGACAAGATCGGCGATGTCGCGCAGGGGATAAATCAGGCGGCGCTCCTGGCGGATGCCGTCGATCACGGCACGGTCGAGCGCCAGCGGATGGCGGCGGCGCGTTTCCGTGAAGCGGCGGCGCAACACTTCGTCATCCGAATCCAGGAACAGCAGGCTCACCTCAATTGCCTGGTTGGAGCGCAGCGGCGCCAGCGCGTCGCGAAAATGCTTTACCGAGAAATCGCGACTGCGGATATCAACGCCAATGGCCACGTTATGTTCGCCGGCGCCAGCCACCACGGAGGGCAGAAAGGTAAGCGGCAGGTTGTCGATGGCCTCGAAGCCGGAATCCTCAAGCAACTTGAGCGCTACGCTTTTTCCGGCACCCGACATGCCTGTCACCAGCACGAATTTCATGGCTTATTCCTGCGCAAGGAAAAGGCGGATCTTG
>JAGWLJ010000279.1 GCA_028873275.1 Pseudomonadota bacterium | reverse complement strand
TGCTCCGGTTTCTTGAATTCGCTGATGCGGGTCTGGTACATCTCCCTGAGTTCCGACTCCGAAGGAGTTTCCGGCTTGCCGGGGAGATTTGTAGCGCTGAAGGTGACATAGCTCACGCGGCGGTATTCCGGCACGGTGAACGCCGCTTCGTGCGATTTATAATAGGCCTGCTCTTCCGCCGCCGTCGGCTGACCGACGCCGGAGACCAGCTGTGGCGTCAGGCGGTAAAATGTAGCCTCGCGCTGCTGGTTCTTCGCCGCGTAAAGCATGCGCGCCGCTTCGTCGAAATCCGGCACGGCGGCGCCGATTGCGCTCAGCAGCAGGCGCGAGGCCATATCCCGCCGCACCTGGCTGACATAGGCTTTCTCGGTCATGCCCTTGTTCGCGAGCCTCGCGTCGAACCCCGCCTTGTCGAACTTTCCCTGCTCGTTCCGGAATTCCGGGTCGGAGCGGATTTGCTTCGCCACCGCGGCATCGTCCGGCACCAGCCCGGCCGATTTCGCCTCCAGCTGGATCAGCCGCTGGTCGATTAGCTCGCGCGCCACGTGCCGCGGCACGCGCAGCTCCTTTAATATCTCCGGCGAATACTGGCCGCCGAGCCGTTGCTGCAGGTTATT
The DNA here is from genome assembly GCA_028873275.1 of Pseudomonadota bacterium. Classification (GTDB taxonomy): domain Bacteria; phylum Pseudomonadota; class Alphaproteobacteria; order Rickettsiales; family SXRF01; genus JABDCD01. Next base: position 1,562 of record JAGWLJ010000279.1, on the reverse strand, counting down.
CACCTCCTGCTGCATCGCCCGGTCGAACTGGCGGGCGGTGATTTTCGTGCCGCCGACGGTGGCGATGGTATCGCCGCCGTGCGGGCCGCGCACCATGTCGCCGATGCCCCAGACGGCAAAGCTCAGCACCAGAAGGGCCATCAGGAGCTTGGCGGCGATGTTGGTGGAGATGGAGCGGAATTCGTCGAGCATAAGCGATAAGATAAATCAGGTTTTGCAAGAGGTTTACACTACACATGCCGATTGTAAAAGCGTTTTTGATGCATTACACCTATGCCCATGCGAAAATTCATCATCGGCAACTGGAAGATGCACGGGGCGGCGGCCGAGGCGCACACGCTGGTTGAGGCGGTGGCCGAGGCGGCGGCCAAGGCGCCGCAGGCGGAAGTTATTGTCTGTCCTCCGACCACCTTGCTGGCGCAGGTCACCAGCTGGCTGGTCGGATCCAATGTGAAAACCGGCGGGCAGGATTGCCATGCCGAGGCGGAAGGCGCCCACACCGGCAGCATTTCCGCCGCAATGCTGGAGGAGGCGGGCGCGGCGTATGTCATCGTCGGCCATTCCGAGCGGCGCGCCGCTTTCGGCGAAACCAATGATGAGGTGAAGAAAAAAGCGCAGGCTGCCATGGGCGTGGGATTGATTCCCATCATCTGCGTCGGTGAAACGGCGGCCGAGCGCGATGCAGGGAAGGCGGAGGAGGTGGTGGCGCGGCAGGTGAGTGAATCGTTGCCGAAAGGCCATTTTCTCCTTGCTTATGAGCCGGTTTGGGCTATCGGCACCGGCAAGACGCCGACCGCGCGGGATATCGAATCCATGCATGCGCATATTATTGCCGTGGCGGCGCGTGAGACCGGCCTTGCGCGTGAGCGGATTTTCGTAGTATATGGCGGGTCGGTGAATGCCGCCAACGCCAGGCAGATTCTGGCTACCAAGGGTGTGTCGGGCGTGCTGGTCGGCGGCGCAAGTTTGAAGGCTGAAGCGTTTTGTAACATTATCAATTCGTCGGAGTAACAATGTATACCGTTCTTCTCGTCATCCACAGCATCCTGGTGGTGTTCCTCATCATGATCATCCTGGTGCAGCGCCCCAGCGACGACGGGCTTTCCGGCCTCGGCGGCGGTGGCGGCGGCAACCAGTTCCTGACCGGCCGCTCGCAGGCCAACCTGCTCACCCGCACCACGGCGATCCTGGCGGCGCTCTTCATGGGAACGAGCCTGACGCTCGCCTATATGGCCAACCGCATGGGCGGAACCTCCATCCTCGATACCGCTCCGGCCGCTGCGAAAACCGCGCCGGTATCCGCGCCCGCGCCGAAAGCCAAAACGCCAGCGCCGGAAAACACCAAAGCTAAACCCAAAACCGACCTACCCGCAGTGCCAAGGCCGGAGTGATAGATGGCAAAAGTTTTATACATTGAGGATGAGCGAGATCTTGCGGGCGATATGGTCATTTTGATGCAGCAGGCCGGCCATACAGTTACACATGCTTTGAATTGTGAAAAAGCCCTCAATATCTTAATAAATGAATCTTTTGACGTTATCGTTTCTGATGAAAATTTAAAA
>JAGWLJ010000278.1 GCA_028873275.1 Pseudomonadota bacterium | reverse complement strand
GCGGTTGTGCACGACGCCGTTGGCGGCGTCCAGCGATTCCAGTATGTCGATGCCGCTGTTGAACATAACGGAGAAGAAGTGGGTGAAGCGCGCCATGTCGATCTTGCGGATGACCGGGCCGATCAGCGGCCATTTCAGCATGAAGGCGTCCATCTTATAGGCAAACGGTTCAGACTTGCGATAAAGAAAGCTGACGAGCATGAACAGCAGCACCGGGATGCCCAGTATCAGGTACCAGTAATTCTGGAACGCATGGGAGGTGGCTATCAGCGCCCGGGTATGCCACGGCAGGCTGAAGCCCTGCGAAGTGATGAAGTCGACCAGCTTGGGCACGACGAACACCATCAGCATCGTGATGACGCCAGCCATGACGAGCAGCAGCACCAGCGGATAGCGCGTGGCTTTCTTAACCTTGCGGCGCAATTCCGCCGTCCATTTAAGATGCTCGGCCAGGTGGTTGAAGGACGTGGACAGGTTACCGGTCTTCTCGCCGGCGGTCACCAGGCCGATGAACACGTCGTTGAACACGCGCGGGTAGGCGGCAAGCGCCTTGGACAGGATGCTGCCGTTTTTCACCGACTCGTAGACGCCGGTCAGCACGTCGCGCAGCTTGGGCGATTCGCTGGAGTCGCGCACGTCGGCCAGCGCATCGTGCAGCGGCACGCCGGCGCGGTCGAGCTGCTCCAGGTGCATGCACATGATGATGATGTCCTTGAGGCGGATGCGGTTGAAGGTGGAGGATTTCTTTTCCTTCACCTCGCGCGAGCTGATGAGATCGAGGCCGAGCTGCTTGAGGCGTGCCTCAAGGTCGAGTTCGTTGTCGGCCGCCACCGTACCGCGTACCCGGCGTCCCATGTCATTCACTGCGATGTAGCTGTACGATGCCATAATTATAACCTATCTGTTAAGTCGATGGTGTTGATAAGCTCGCTCAGGCTGATTTCGCCCGCAAGCACTTTATTGATGCCGTCCTGCGCCATGGTAACGAAACCATTAGCCAGCGCATAATCCAGCATCGCCTTGCGCGTCGCATGGGTGGCGATGAGCTCGTCCAACCCCTTGTCGATGCGTAGGATCTCCATAATGGCGGTACGCCCCTTGTGCCCTTTGTTGCCGCATTTCTCACAGGCGCCATGATCGTAGACGGTGACCGCCTTGCCGCCTTCCATGCCGAGGATGCGGCATTCCTCCGCCGTCGCCTCGCGCGGCTTCTTGCAGTGCGGGCAGAGTTTCCTCGCCAGGCGCTGCGCCAGGCAGCCGATGAGCGAACCGGCCAGCAAATGCGCCGGCACGCCGATGTCAGACAGACGCGGGACGGCGCCCAGCGCGTCGTTGGTGTGGAGCGTGGTGTAGACCTGGTGGCCGGTGAGCGCGGCGCGCACGGCCATCAGCGCCGTGTCCTCGTCGCGCACTTCGCCGACGAAGATGATGTCCGGGTCCTGGCGCATCAGCGACTTGATGCCGGAGAGCCAGTCGAGCCCCGTGCCTTCGCGCACGCTGCTCTGGCGGATGAGCGGCAGCTGGTATTCGACCGGGTCTTCCAGCGTCATGATGTTGGTTTCGATGTCGTTGATGTAGGCGAGCACCGAGTAGAGCGTGGTGGTCTTACCCGAACCGGTGGGACCGGTGACGATGATGATGCCTTCCGGCCGCTTGATGAGCTTTTTCAGCACGCCGATATTGTGCTCGGAGAAGCCGAGGCTTTCGAGCGGCACCAGCGATTTCTTCTTGTCGAGAAGACGCATCACGATGTTTTCGCCGTGCACGGTAGGCTGGGTGGCGACGCGGAAGTCCACCTCGCGCCCGAGCACCGTGTAGGAAATGCGACCGTCCTGCGGGTTACGCGTTTCGGCGATGTTCATCCCCGACATGATCTTGATGCGCACGGCCATCGCTGCCCAGTAGTCGCGGTGGAACGAGCGCACCTGCATCATCTGCCCGTCGATGCGGTATCGCAGGCGCAGGAAGGTGCCTTCCGGCTCGAAATGGATGTCCGACGCGCCGGACTTGATGGCGTCCACCAGCAGGGCGTTCACCAGCCGTACCGTCGGGTTGACGTAGCCTTCCTGGCGGCCGTCGAGCTTGGTGTTCTCGCGGATGCCGGTTTCGATTTCGCGCAAAATGCCGTCCACCGAGATTTCGTAATCGTAATACTGGTCGATGAGTTCCAGGATTTCCGAGTCGGTACAGTAGATCGGCACG
>JAGWLJ010000025.1 GCA_028873275.1 Pseudomonadota bacterium | reverse complement strand
ATCCGCCTGCTTGCCTGACCTTTTATGGGAATCTGGATGACCATAGCAGGCGGCTCATCCTCGATATTAAGGTTTGAGCTAAATCGCACCCAGACCACCATTCGTAATTAAAATAAAAGTGCTAAAGTTCGATTTGAACCTGCGCATACTGTTATTGCTTTCCAATACTAAGCCGCCAGCATGGGGATATACTGCTGCAGTTTATCTTGTAAGTCATCAGTATGGAAAGGCTTGGCAATATAATCATCCATTCCCGCCTGGAGGCATTTTTCCTTATCGCCGGCCAGAACGTGCGCAGTGAGGCCGATAATGGGCAGCTTGCGCTTATGCTGGCGGGCCTCATCCTCCCGGATGATGCGCGTAGCTTTATATCCATCCAGCACCGGCATCTGCACATCCATCAGCACCAGATCGAAGGAGTGCTGTTTTATCTTCTCCAGCACCTCTTCGCCAGTATGTGCCACCTCGCAATGGTAGCCCAGAGTATCGAGGATCGTTGTGGCAACGAGCCGATTCGCTTCGTTATCCTCCGCTAACAGGATAGTGGGCGCATGTTCTGCCTCAATTTTTCTGCCTTAGCATGAGCGCGCGACTTTGTGACCTTCGGGATACCGGCGTGAGTGCGCGGCAAAGGAATCTGCACGGTAAAAGTTGAACCTATACCCGGCTCGCTGACCACTGAAATGCTGCCGTCCATGAGTCGGACAAGCTTGCGGGTAATGGCAAGACCAAGGCCGGTGCCGCCGTATTTTCGAGTAATGGAACTGTCGGCCTGCGAAAATTTACTGAAAATGCTCTCCTGCTTATCCTTAGGTATGCCGATGCCGGTATCGGCCACATCGATCTTTACAGTGTCGCCATCCAATTCGACTTTAAGCGTAACACTACCCCTATCGGTGAATTTGATAGCGTTCGAGACCAGATTCGTCACGATTTGCTTGAGCCGGATAGGATCACCGGTAAAATAACCACCGAGAGATGCGGGGCAATCGAACAATAAGTAGATGCCTTTAGTATCCGCCTTCGTCTTCATTATATGGATGACGTCATTAAGCAGCTGGCATAAATCGAATGGCACTTTTTCCAGCTCCACACTCTCATTTTCGATTTTAGCAATATCGAGGAGATCATTGATCAGTTCCAGCAGGGATTGCCCGCTCACCTTAAGCATATGCAGAAATTCCCGCCGCTTTTCCTTAGTAGCATTTTCGGCAGCCAGAAGATCTGTTAACCCTACGATGGCGTTCATAGGTGTACGGATCTCATGACTCATATTGGCCAGAAACTCCGATTTAGCCTGGTTAGCAGCTTCGGCATTCTTCACTGCTATCTCATAATCGGCCAGCAGATCGCGCATTTTGTATTGGCGGCGACGATCACGCAGCGCTGCCTGCATCGTACTAAGCAAAGCCGGAAGCTGAACGGGGCGCTTCATTAGCGTCATATTCCCCACCGACTCCAACAGCTTCATCTTCTGCGGTGATTCGGCTCCGGAAGGAGTAAGTACAATCAGAGGGTAATCCGACCATAGCGGCTGTCCTTGAAGAATAGCCTGCAAGCAATGGGTGCGATCGGCAAGGATAGCTTCCTTCGTTACTAGCGCGGCACCCACCCCCTTTGCCATCTCCCGACAGAGCTGCGCCATATCGGCGCATATCAATGAAGAAAGCCCGACACTATCGAAAACGCGCTGCGTCGTCTCTGCATCCTTAGGCGTCGGCGCGAGAATGAGAATACGCTCCTCGAGACCGGCGTATGACGGCTCACTCATGCTTACGCCTCGCTGTGGTAGTTGCGTCCTCTATTTCAGGCGTGCTGGTGAGCACCCCCTTAAACTGGCGCAGGGGTTCGCCGATGACGATGCCTTGCTTATCCACCAGCCTGAATTCCCGAATCGTGCGTTCATGGTGACCAGAACGTTTTTTGACGACTGAGATAGCCTGCTTTACCTCGCCTTTGACCTCAAAATAACGAAACATCATTACGGAATCAGCGAGATAACTGGTATCGAGTGGCGATTGCACGGTACTGAGCAGCCCATGCTGAGCAACGATCAGAAATGATACGATCCCCTTATGCCCGAGGTAAGTAAGCAACTCATGCAGCTGTATGATAAGGAACCGCTCTTCCGGCATAGCATTGAGATAACCGTTTAGGCTGTCGATGATGATGATTTTTGCCGCAGGGCGTCCATCCTCTCCTTCGGCGGCCATACGCACGTAATGTCCGAATTCTCCAGGCGAGAGCTCGGCAGGATCTACCGATTGTATGGTGACCAGGTTTTGCCGGTAGCAGGTCTCCAAATCCATGCCCAATCCCGCGGCACGCTCCAGGATGATTTCTATACGCTCATCGAAAGCAAAAATCGCGCTACGATGCCCCTTAGCGGCTTCAGAGATCGCATATTGTAGCGCCGTCGATGATTTTCCTGTCCCGGCTGGTCCAACCAGCAGAATGCTGGTGCCCCATTCGATGCCGCCGCCCAGCAACATATCCAGTTCCCTGATGCCGCTTTGTAATTGCCCACCTTTATGCTTCCTACCATCGTGTTCCGCTGCTATCAGGCGGGGAAATACCTGCAACCCGCCCGGTTCAATGATAAAATCATGATATCCACCGCGGAATTGAATGCCTCTCATTTTAGTCACGCTTAAACGGCGGCGGGAAGCGCCATAGGCTGGCGACATCTGTTCCAGGCTGATAACGCCATGCGTGATGCTTTCCAGTTGCAGGTCGCCTATTTCGGATGTCTTGTCATCCAACATAAGCACCGTACACTGGCGTCCGGCGAAGTATTGCTTAAGCGCAAGAATCTGCCTTCGGTAGCGCAATGGGTTTTGGGCCAGCAGCCGTATCTCGGAAAGCGAGTCGAGTGCGACGCGTGAAGGATTCAGCTTTTCGAATTCGGCAAGAATGGCCTTGGTAGTGACATTCAATTCCACTTCCGAGGGCTGGTACATGGTAAACTGGTTCTCAGGCTCAAGGTCCTGTTCATTGGTAGCCATTTCATATATTTGAATCCTCTCCAGCGACCAGCCATGCGAGCGTGCTACTGCCAGCAACTCCTCCTTGGTCTCGGATAGTGTTACATATAATACCTTTTCTCCTTGCCGCACCCCCTCCAATAAATATTGCAGCGCCAACGTGGTTTTTCCGGAGCCGGGATTACCATGCACCAGATATACCCGGTTCGGCGGCAAACCACCTACCAGAACATCATCCAACCCCGCGATGCCGGTGCGCACCAGCTCGGATTCTTTTTCTGCTAATTTATTCACATTAATACTCTGATATTAAAGAAAAAAATGTATTATAGAAGAGGAAATATATTTTTTATATAATGAAATAATAAAATGGAAGAAGCTTCTTAGCGCGTACTATGATCCACGTATTGGGCACCTCATGAATTGCGCTTAGTCGTTTAGTACCGGCAATAAAGTTTGAACTAATCGCGCTCCAATTCTTACCGTTCCTGCTTTCTTGGCTGAGCGCGGCATGCCGCTAGGGAAGAAGCTGGGCAATTTTCCGGCCGATATCCTCGCCGATCTTTTCCTTAGTACTGGGATCCCAGAATTCTTCGCCCTCCCTGCTTACCCAGATGATCTGGTTGCGGGCGCTGCCGCTGGCTGCGATTGCCTCCCCCCCCACCTGATTGGCACAGATGGCATCTGCCCTTTTGCGCTCCAGCTTGCCGCGGGCGTATGCGATTAATTGCTCCTGCTCCGCCGTTTCTGCTGCAAAGCCGATAACGACGGCGGGTCGCTTGTCCGGATGGTTTCCTACTGTCTCCAGTATGTCGGGATTCTGCGTCAATTGCAGCGTATGCAGTTGACCTTCCCGCAGTTGCAGGTCGAGGGGCTCTGCCATACCGAAATCCGCCACCGCCGCCACGCCGACAAATACATCCGCTGGCAGATGCGCCAGCACTTTGTCACGCATATCACGCGCATCGACGACATGCAGAATCTTCACATTGGGATGAGCCAGGTCGGGCAGATGGGTCGGGCCAGTTATCACCACCACCTGCGCCCCCATGCCGGCCAGCGCCTGCGCCAGCGCATAGCCCTGCCTGCCCGAGGAAAAATTGGTGATGACGTCGCCCTCCGCGGTGAGCTGTTCCGCGGTAGGACCATTGGTCATGACAATCTTGCGGCCGGCCAGCGGCCCATAAGCAATACGCCGAGCCTCGATCTGTGTCGCAGCTAGTTTTTTCTCTGCCTGATGGCGCGCCTCTTCAGCCAGGTGCAGCAAGGCATCCACCTGCGCATTATCAGCGGTAACGGTTAACTGGCCGTTTTGGTACCCGATAATGGCGGTTCCAGGAAGCGCCGCTTCCAGCCTGCCCCAGAGATCGATATTGCCCCTCACCTCCATCAGCACGCTATCGCCGGCTTTCTTTTTTATCTTCAGCTTGTCCTGCGTGGGATGCGCCGGACGCAGGGAAGAAATATTCGCCAGATGCAGCACCGCCGCGATATCACCGTCACGCTCACTGGCATAATACTCCGCGGCGGCAACTAGATTCTGCGCTGAAATAATGGATTTGCCTTCCGGCGTATGGCTGATGATTTCTACGCTCTGTGGCGTGGCGTCATGCAGCTTGGGGGCGATTAGCGTCACGTACGCACCTTCCTCCGCCAGCCGCTTCGCCGCTTCCAGCCCGTGAGATTCCGGCCGCGCATGATTGGCATAATGGCGCACGCCGTCGATCACCTCTTTTGGCGTGCCGCCGGTGACGAGTATGTGTTTGTCCTTTAGGAAATTCACAGTTAACGATATTAATCTTTGCGGCGCCATATGCAAGCGCATCCGGCTTGAAAAATATGGTCGGCGGGAGGAAGATGCCTTTTTTGTCCAAGGAGGATACCATGACAGAGAACAACGCCGCCCGCTCCGGCACGTTCAAAGTCGGCGGAGACATCGATATTCATCGCCTCGGCTTCGGTGCCATGCGCATCACCGGCCCGGGCGTATGGGACGAGCCAAAGGACCGCGCCGGAGCACTGGCTACCCTGAAGCGCCTGCCGGAGCTGGGCGTCAACTTCATCGACACCGCCGACAGCTACGGGCCAGACACCAGCGAAACCTTGATCTACGAAGCGCTGCATCCTTACAAGGGCATGCTGATCGCCACCAAGGGCGGGCTGGTGCGGCCAGGGCCGGATAATTGGGTGCCGGTGGGGCGCCCGGAATACCTGCGGCAGGCGGTAGCGCTCAGCCTGCGCCGCCTCAAGGTAGAATGCATTGATTTGTGGCAGCTGCACCGCATCGACCCCAAGGTGCCCTGCGACGAACAATTCGGCGTCATCGCCGAATTGCAAAAGGAGGGAAAAATCCGCCATATCGGCCTGAGCGAGGTCGGCGTACAGGATATCGAAGCGGCTCAGAGATTCTTCCCGGTCGCCACCGTGCAAAACCGCTACAACTTAATTAACCGCAGCAGCGAAGACGTGCTCGATTACTGCACGAAGCACAGCATCGGCTTTATCCCATGGTTTCCACTGGCAGCAGGAGAACTGGCCCATCCCGGCTCGGCTCTGGACGGCGCGGCACAGCGGCTGCATGCCACTCCGGGGCAGGTAGCGCTGGCGTGGCTGCTCAGGCGCAGCCCGGTCATGCTGCCCATTCCCGGCACCGGCAAAGTGAATCACCTGGAAGAAAACGTCGCCGCCGCTTCCCTCACACTCTCCAATGAAGATTTCCGTGCGCTGGACGAAGCCGGCCGTAAAGCGGCGTAATTATCCTCCGCTCTTCCTAAAAGCCTGTCATCCTGCTAGCATCGTGGCATGAGCGAATCCGCGATCGAGGCCATCAGCCGCCGCGCCTTCATGGACGAGGCCGAAGCATTATTGCCACTGCTGGCGCAGGCGGAATCCCTGTCGGCGCTGGAGGTGCCGGTAATGGCGCGTGCCAGCGCCTGGACGCGAGCTATCCGCGAACGCGGCACCGGCCATGGCGTTGAGGCGTTCCTGCATACCTACGGCCTGGGCACTGGCGAAGGCGTGGCGCTGATGTGTCTGGCCGAGGCGTTGCTGCGCATCCCCGACGCATACACTGCCGATGCACTGATCCGTGATACCTTTGAAAGTCGCCACTGGGAGCGGTTTACCGGTGGCGAGTCGTGGCTGGTGAACCTGTCCGGCTGGGGACTGTTGCTGACGGGAAAGATCGTCGATTTCGGCCATGACGGAGGCCCGCTGCATCTCATCAGAAAGCTGGTGGCGCGGCTGGGCGAGCCGGTCATCCGCGAAGCGCTTAAAAAGGCAATGGCGCTGATCGGCAACCAGTTTGTGCTGGGACAGACCATTGGCGAGGCGCTGAAGCACAACAGTAATTATCCCGGCTACCGCTTCTCCTTCGACATGCTGGGAGAAGGCGCGCGCAGCGACGCGCAGGCTGAAGCCTACGTGCAATCCTATCTCGAGTGTATCGAACAGGTGGGAAAATCCGTGCCGCCAGATACGCCGCTTTTTGAAGCGTCAGGTGTTTCCGTAAAACTATCCGCGCTGCATCCGCGCTACCAGTTAACGCAACGCCGCCGCCTCATGGAGGAACTGCTGCCCAGGTTGAAAACCATCGCGGCAACCGCGAAGCAATCCGGTATCGCCATCGCCATCGACGCCGAGGAAGCCTCGCGGCTCGATATCGAAATGCTGCTGTTCGAACGGCTGCTGGCCGACCCGGATTTTTCTGGGTGGAACGGCATCGGCTTCGTGGTGCAGGCTTATCAGAAGCGTGCCTTTTACCTGATCGACTGGCTGGCGGAGCTGGCGCAGGCGCATCGGCGCGTTATTCCCGTGCGGCTGGTCAAGGGCGCCTACTGGGATTCGGAGATCAAATGGGCGCAGATCATGGGCCTGCCGTCCTACCCGGTGTTCACGCGCAAGGCGCATACCGATGTGTCCTACCTCGCCTGCGCCGACAAGCTGCTGCGCCACCGCGCCGCCTTCTACCCGCAATTCGCTACGCACAATGCTCGCAGCATTGCCAGTGTCATGGAGCTGGCACATCATTACGGCTGGAAAAAAGGCGCTTTTGAATTCCAGCGGCTGCATGGCATGGGCGAGGCGCTGCATGACATGGTGCTGAAGGAAGCGCCGTCCCGCATCTATGCGCCGGTGGGCCCGCATAAGGACCTGCTGGCCTACCTCATCCGCCGCCTGCTGGAAAACGGCGCTAACAGCTCGTTCGTGCACCTGCTGCTCGACCGCAGCAAAACGCCGGAGGATATCCTGGCCGATCCGGTGGCGGTGACGCGCCATCATGCCGACTCCAATCCCGCCATCCCGCTGCCTGTGCATATGTACGACGATGCGCGCAAGAATTCCTCCGGCATGGATTTCGGCAACCTGGCGCAACTGAATGCGCTTACGACAGTGCTTGCCCCGTATGCCGCCTCTGCGCTGCCCGAGATCCCTGATATCGCCGCCAACCAGTTCAACGATGCTCTTGCCGCCGCTACGCACGCTTTCCCGCGCTGGTCGGCCATCGGCGTGATAGACCGCGTCGCCATGCTGGAGCGCGCCGCCGGGCTGATAGAGCAGCATGCCCCCGAGTTCATCTCGCTGTGCGCCCGCGAAGCGGGAAGAACCCTGGCCGATGGTATGGCGGAAGTGCGCGAGGCCGCCGATTACTGCCGTTATTACGCGGCGGAAGCCAAACGGCTGCTTGCGCCGCAGGCGCTGGCCGGCCCGGCGGGGGAAAGCAGCGTGTTGAGCCTGCATCCGCGCGGCGTCTTCGCCTGCATTTCGCCGTGGAATTTCCCGCTGGCGATTTTCACCGGACAGATCGTGGCGGCACTGGCGGCCGGCAACTGCGTCATCGCCAAGCCGGCCGAGCAGACGCCGCGCATCGCCGCCCGGGCCGTGCAAGTGCTGCTTGAAGCAGGCATTCCCCGTGAAGTATTACATCTGGCGCCGGGAAACGGCGAAAGCGTGGGCGCTGCGCTGGTGGCGGACGCCAGAATCGCCGGCGTCGTCTTCACCGGAGGTACGGAAACGGCGCGACGCATCCAGCAATCGCTGGCCGGGCGAAGCGGCCCCCTCATTCCCCTGATCGCCGAAACCGGCGGGCAGAACTGCATGGTGGTCGACTCCTCGGCCCTGCCGGAACAGGCGGTGGATGACATTATTCTCTCCGCCTTCGGCAGCGCCGGGCAGCGCTGCTCCAGCCTGCGCGTGCTGTTCGTGCAGGAGGAAATCGCCGACAGGCTGATCGGATTACTGGCCGGTGCCATGCAGGAGCTGACGCTCGGCAATCCACTCGATCCGGCCACCGATATCGGCCCGGTCATCGACCGCGAGGCGCAGACGGCGCTCTTGCAGCATATCGATGCCATGAAGGCCTCGGCGCGGCTGATTGCCGCCACTCCCCTGCCCCACGCTTCCGGTTGTTTTGTCGCGCCGCACGCTTTTGAAATCCGCAGCATCGCCGAGCTGAAGCGCGAAATGTTCGGCCCGGTGCTGCACGTCATCCGCTTTCCCTCCGGCGGGCTGCCGCAGGTCATCGATGCCATCAACAGCACCGGCTATGGACTCACCTGCGGCATACACAGCCGCATTGACGAGCATATCCACCTGCTGGCCTCGCGCGTGCGGGCCGGCAATATCTATGTCAACCGCAGCATGATCGGCGCCACGGTAGGCGTGCAGCCCTTCGGCGGCGAAGGTCTGTCCGGCACCGGCCCCAAGGCCGGCGGCCCGCATTACCTGCTGCGCTTCCTAGCCGAGCGCACGATCACCGTCAACACCGCTGCCATCGGCGGCAACGTTACCCTGCTGGAAATGGGCTATTGATTCTCATGCCACTTTCGCCTAACCACTCCCTATGGCTTCTGCAACGCCGCTTTAGCTCAGGGGTAGAGCAACCGCCTTGTAAGCGGTAGGTCGTGTGTTCAAATCACACAAGCGGCACCACCTTCTAAAAGAAGGAGATAGTCTGATGAAAAAATCCGTGTTTCTGGCAGCGCTTGCCGCTGCTTCCCCGGCATGGGCAGATGATCCGCCAACAACATTATCCACGCCTTCCATGTTCGGGCCGCTGTCGCTGAACCCCAGCCCCTATGGTTTCGACGCCGGGCCAGCGGGAAAAATATACGCCTCCGGCGTGATCAGCGGTCTTGGCATGACGCAGACGCATCCCGTGCCGCACGACCAGAGCAGCCTGCTGGATCTAAGCAACGCCCAGCTCATGCTGCAGAAAACCGACGGCCCCATCCAGTTCTATCTCCAGGGCGGCCAATACATCCTGCCGGGGGTGGGCGCGGCATATCAGCGCTCCGCCTTCACCACCGATCATTTCTTCGGCCCACTGCCGATCGCCTATGTCAAAATCGCGCCCAGCGACAGCTTCTCCATCCAGGCGGGAAAGCTCTACACGCTGATTGGCACCGAGAATACGTTCGATTTCCAGACCGCCAACATCCAGCACGGGCTCTTGTGGAACCAGACGAACGATCTCAGCCGCGGCGTGCAGGTGAATTATTCGCACGGGCCCTGGAGCGGCTCACTGGCGCTGACCGACGGCTATTACTCCGACAAGCTGAACTGGCTGTCCGGCGCGCTGACCTATACCATCGATGCCAATAACAACGTCACCCTGTTGGCCTCCGGCAATTTCCGCCGCGACAGCGACAATACCCTGTCCACCCCGGCGACGCTGAACAATAGCCAGCTGGCGCAGTTGAATTACTCGTACACCGCCGGCCCGTGGCTGTTCAGCCCGACGCTGCAATGGACGCACGTGCCGGAAGATCCATCGGTAGGTCTGGCGGCTTCCGCCTCCACCTACGGCGCGGGGTTGACAACGAAATACGCGATTAATGCCACCTGGAACATCGCCGCCCGCGCCGAATACATCGCCTCCACCGGCGGCACCAATGTTATGTATGGCCCCGGCAGCAACGGCTGGGCGGTAACGCTGACGCCTACCTGGCAGAAAGGCATGTTCTTCGCCCGCCCGGAAGCATCTTTCGTCAAAGCGCTGGCTACGGCGCCCGGCGCCGCCTTCGGCCGCAACGGCAACGAAACGACGCAGGCGCGGCTGCTGTTTGAAACCGGGGTGATTTTCTGACGGCGGCGCATCTTCGCTTGTCATAACGACCTGAGGACGGGTACAATTCGTAGGGTGTTCCCATGCAGGAAAAGAAAACCACCATACTCGTCATCGAAGACGATCCGCAGATCCGCAAGATGCTCGGCATCGTGCTGGAAGCCGGAGGCTACCGGGTGGAGGAAGGCGACGCCGGCAAGCCGTGCATTCGGCTCAGCGCCTCGGTCAAGCCGGACCTGATCTTGCTTGATCTCGGTCTGCCGGATATTGACGGCAAGGAGGTTATCACCGGCGTGCGTGAATGGTCGAAGGTGCCGATCATCGTGCTCAGCGTCCGCAACAGCGACAGCGAGATTGCCGAAGCGCTCAATCTCGGTGCCGATGATTACGTTACCAAGCCTTTCAGCGCCGAGGTGCTGCTGGCACGCATCAACGCCAACCTACGCAAATCGGCAGTGCGGGAGGCTGGCGACTCGCAGCTGGCCAATGGGCCGCTATGCATGAATCTGCTCAGCCACGAAGTTACGCTCGAGGGAAAGAAAATCTCCTTCACTCCCAAGGAATACGACCTGCTGCGCTACCTGATGCTCAACAGCGGCAAGATGCTTACTCATCGGCAA
>JAGWLJ010000277.1 GCA_028873275.1 Pseudomonadota bacterium | reverse complement strand
TCCAAGGTAAAATAAAATGTCGTTCCCACGTTCGGTTCCGATTCCAGCCATATCCTGCCGCCGTGGCGCTCTACGATTTTCTTAACGAACGTCAGGCCAACGCCGGTGCCATCTTCCGAATCCTTCCCCGCCTGCAGGCGCTTGAATATGCGGAATACCTCCTCGTAGAATTCGCTGGCGATACCCTTCCCGTTGTCGCGCACGTAAAACACATGCCTGGCCATCGTCCCGTCTGCCAGAGAATAAGCGTCCAGAAAGCCGATCTCCACTGTTTTTTCAGGCTTGTCATTATATTTTACCGCATTGGTAATCAGGTTGCGGAACGCTTCGGTGACACGCGTCTTATCGCAGACAATGGTGGGAAGCGGCTTAGGAATGACAATGCGGGCGTTGCGCTCGTGCAGGAACACATCGAGTGTGTTTTCGATGTCGTGAATGACGGCATTGATGTCAGTGGACTGGATGGCCAGTTCCTGACGCCCCAGCCGCGAGAAATAGAGCAGGTCGTTGACCAGCCGCTCCATGCGCTGGCTGAGATACACCAGCCGGTTCAGCTTGTTCACGCTGTCGGGATCGAGCTTGCCGGCGTTATCCTCAAGCAGGAAGCGTGAATGATTATGAATGCCCCGCAACGGCTCCTTGAGATCGTGCGAAGCGATGTAGGCGAAATCGTCCAGTTCCTTGTTGCTGCGCTCAAGCGCATGCGCGTAATTTTCGAGCATCGCATACGTCCGCCGCACCTCATCGACATTGCGCTGAAAAGCATCGAGCACCGAAGCCAGCTTGCCGATCTCGTCCTGCGCGTGGACGACGGGCACCAGAGAGACCGGCCTGCCTTCCATGGCATTCACCAGCGCGTCGACCATGGCATTGATGGGACCGATCACGCGGCGCCTGATAATCCGGAAGCAGTATACGCACAGGCCCAGCGCGAGCAGCAGCAGCGCCAGGTGCAGCGCAATGGTCCGCTCTCCCTCATTTTCTATCTGCGCAATATAACGGCGCATCTCCTTATTGGAGGCTTCCTTCAGCGTATCCAGCGAATCCACCGACTGGGCCGACAGCTCAAACCACAGATCCGTGCCGATGGGATAGAATGCCGCCTTATTGCCGACAGGAAGATAAAAAATATCACGCACCATGTCGTACATGGTCATGTACTGGCTCTCGGCATCCCTGAAATCCGGCTCGATGGCAGGGAAAAGACCTGACTGACCAGCAAGTAGGCGGGCGGTTTTCCAGCTGAGATCGATCATGCCCTGCCAACGCAGCAGCTGGCCGGCTTCCTCCGGCGTCGGGCTGACGTTTTCGACCAGGAGGCGGCCGATCACCGCGCGCTCGCGCCCGCTATAATCGATGATGGTTCGCAAAAAGTGTCGGTAGCGAAGGTGCTGCGTGACGATAGGATTGATATCGGTGAAGTGATAGATCAATGCCGTCCACAGATTTTGGGTTTCTGTCATGAGCGCCGTGGCTTCATTGTACCATTGGCTGGCCAGGGCAGCGCTGCGCTGCTGGTGGGGCAGGCTCATGGCGTGATCGACCTGTATCCGCAGAGCGTGGATGGCTGCCAGGTGCGCCTCAATATTCTTCTTCAGCTCCGTCAACTCGGGAAATGTATATTGTGCCGCCGCCTCCATGGTGGCGGCAAAGGCATTATCGGCATAACTACGGCTCTCCTTCAGCCGCGAGCGCAGGCTGGCGACCGCCTGGTCATCCGGCGCGTGCAGCATGGCGAAGGCCACGTCGCGCTCGATGGAGAACTTCTCGGTAGCGTCGAACAGCTTATCGCTGAACAGCGTCGCTTCCTTGAGCGATTCGATTTTCTGCAATTGCTGCCACTGTACGTAAACTTCCTGCATGACCAGCCCCGCGATCAGCAGCGTCAGCACGCTGACCGTCAGCCACAGGGTATTCTGGATGGACAGGGGGCGCCGCATTACTGCGCTCCCTCATGCACTGCCGTCACCAATCTGAGCAGACGGTTTTCCACCTGCAGATGTGCCGCTTCCACGGCGTCGAGGTTGATGACGGCGCTGATATGGTCATTCTTATGACCGAATTCGATCATTCCGCCGGAAGCGGCAAAACCGGAAAAATCGCTGACGGTGAGAACGCTTTTCCCCCTCAGGAATGCATGCAGCTGCGGCCAGCGTGCCTGCTCATCGGCATTGACAAACACCAGGTTGCAGGCTGCCGCGTCAGGAAT
>JAGWLJ010000276.1 GCA_028873275.1 Pseudomonadota bacterium | reverse complement strand
CAAAACTCTACTGCGCTGGATTAAGCTGAGCTTGACAGGCAGCCTTTTAGTCCTGCTGCTGACCTTCCCGCAATTGGCTTCCGCGCAGTCGATTCCTCCGTTACCGAAGTCGCGCACCTGCCATAAAGATGATGTGGTCGGCCTGTGGCAAATGCGGCAAATCTATCAAGTGCCGGCAGGACAGGAACTGCGGATGTATCAACGGTTTCCATCCCAGTATTTCCTCTATCGTCCCGACGATACGTATATGGTGTATATTACTACAAAGAATAAGCAGCCGCCTCATGAGGTGTTCGATCAAATGAATCAACGTAAGGTGCCTTGGCTGTGGCAATTCATTGTCGATAAATCGGGTTTCCTGTTCATTTACAGGAACGGCAAGCCTGTGAATTCGGAAACTGAGGCTTGCTTCATCGTTGCCAAGAGCACCCGTGATTTCGATTCCGGCGAAATGATCCTGATGCCGCCGGAGGGGAAAGTCAAAGAGAGGCTGGTCAAAGTGTATAAAAAGATCTGGACGATCAACAAATGACGGGAAAACTGCACCAGCGCGAGCGTGAACTGGCTGGGGAATTCGCCTTCACCCAGGCCAATATGGAGGCGGCGCAGGCGATTGTTGCGCGCTACCCCGAGGGACAGCAGAAAAGCGCGGTGATGCCGCTCCTGGCGCTGGCGCAACGGCAGAGCGGCGGCTGGCTGCCCAAGAGCGCACTGGATTACGTGGCCGGGCTGCTTGGCATGGCGCCGGTGCGCGTCTACGAGGTCGCCACTTTCTACAATATGTATAATCTCGACCCGGTGGGGAAGCACGTTGTCAATGTCTGCACCACCACGCCGTGCTGGCTGCGCGGCTCCGGCGAGATTGTGGCCGCCTGCGAAAAGCACCTTGGCGTCGCCTGCGGCGAAACCACGGCCGACGGCCAGTTCACCCTGCGCGAGGTCGAATGCCTGGGCGCTTGCGTCAACGCGCCGATGGCGCAGGTCATCAACGACCAGGGTGAATATTATTACGAGGACCTGACGCCGGAAATCACCGCCCGGCTGCTCGACGTGCTGGCGGCCGGCGGCACGATAAAGCAGGGTCCGCAGAGCGGCCGCAAATCCAGCGAGCCGAAGGATGGATGAGCCGCCGCGGGTATACGATACGGATGAACAGATCAATGCCATCGTTGCGGCCGCGCTTTCGGATATTAAGGAAGCCAAGATAGAAGGGCACCGTCTTGCCCAGGGGTTATTCAAATGCAATTTTCCGCCGGCAGAAGGGCAATTGCAGTTTAAGGATCAGGATTTAGTCAAGCCTGGGGATATTGAACGGGCCGATATCATTTGCCTCGACGGCATTCACCATGTGCAGAATGCCATCGGCGCCGTGCCGGTGAAATCTCGTCAGTTTTTCATGGAGAAAGGCGTATGGCCCGAGAACGCCTCGGTGCTGACCTATGATTCAAATGTGGAAAAGAAACTGCGGTTTGATCAGGAATATCGCTGGATCAAAGAAAAAAACTATGTTTCGCCTGAAATGGATGAGTTGGCCGGGCGGATATTTCAGGCCAAATTCATTAAAGACGACAATCTTGTTCCCCCTGACCAGTTTCAGGGATTCTGCTTCCTGACCTACAGCTTCGGCAACCGCATGGCGGAGATGGTGGAGAATGGGTTGCGGCATAGATTGAGAGAAGAGGGCGCTGATGACCATACCATCCAGCGCTATTTCGACCGCATCAAAATGGTCTCCATCGCCAGTTCGGTGGATGTGAAAGGACTGTCGGACAACGGGCCGTCTATCGAAACCATTCAGCTTATCAACCGCGCCGACCGCGCCGTTCCTTACTGGAAGTCGTTTGCCGAGAAGTTCATCCTTCCTGACGCCAGCCCCGGCTATCAAATGGTCGATTTGAAGGATGACTTCCTGGCTGACGGCGTTCGCCGCAAGGCCGTCGTGTTTACGCCGGATCCAGGCGCGCCGGATAAGCATCAGGGCGACGAGGGGCATGGCCTGTCCCGTTACATGGAGCTGATGGGGCAATTATCATCGGAGGATATGCAGCTGCTCGGCGATATGCTTTCGATAAGCCGGAATAAGCGGGGTGCCGGCGCGGCTATCGGCCGTCGTTCCGATAGATCGCAGCCGGGAAGCATGAGCAGATAAAATTATGAAAAATTTCCTTTATGCGAACCTAAGATTTAGGTAGGAAAGAACATGCTCGCTGAT
>JAGWLJ010000275.1 GCA_028873275.1 Pseudomonadota bacterium | reverse complement strand
TCCCCCCTCAAGGGGGAGCATAAAAAAAGGACCAACTCATGTACATCCCCCGTGATCCGTTCCTGATGCGCGACCCGCTGATGGTGACGCGCAACCGACTGCTCACCCGCGTGTCCGCGCCGGCCTCCGAGCCGGTCACGCTCACCGAGGCCAAAACCTACCTGCGCGTGGACGATACCAATTCCGACGACCTCATTACCGACCTCATCGTCGCCGCGCGCATGGTGGCCGAAAGCTGGCTCAGGCGCTCGCTTATCACCCAGTCGTGGCAGCTCGCCTACGATTACGGCATCCCGGATTGCGTCTGGCTGCCGATGGGGCCGGTGAACAGCATCACCAGCGTGGTGCTGGTCAACCGTGACACCACTACCGTAACGCTCGATCCCTCGGCCTACTGGCTCTCCGCCGCCCAGAACACGCTGATGTTCGACAGTATGCAGATCGCCTTCCAGATACAGATCACCTACGCCGCCGGCTACGGCAGCAGCGCCACCGATGTGCCGAAGCCGGTCAAGCAGGGCATCCTCTCGCATATCGGCGCGATGTTCGATAGCCGCGGCGAAGACGGCACGGCGGCATTGCCGGAACAGGCGGTTGCGCTCTACCTGCCGTTCCGCGAGGTGCGGTTATGAAATCCGTCTCGCGCCTGCGCCACAAGCTGACACTGCAGCAGGAGACGCAAACCGCCGACGGGGCAGGGGGATATATGCGCACCTGGACCAACGTGGCCGACCTGTGGGCGGAAATCCTTTCCGTATCCGGCGGCGCATCGAGCGGCAGCCGCGGCGGCAAGGAGATTTTATTCGCCGGGCAATTGCAATCGCAGGTGACGCACAAAATCCTGCTGCGCTACCGCGATGGCGTGATCCCAGGCATGCGCCTCGTATTCGAAAACCGCGCCTTCAATATCGTCTACCTCGCCGATACCGGGGAGAACCGGGACGCGCTTGAGCTTCTCGTCATCGAAGGCGCTGCCGCATAAGGAGAATTTCATGGCCAATTTCAGTCACCTTCCGTTGCAGGAAGCCGTGTACACGGCGCTCACCGGCGACTCCACGCTGATGGCGCTCATCACCGGCGTCTACGATCGGCCGCCGGAAGGCACGGTATTTCCCTATGTGACGCTCGGAGAATCGGTGGGCGCGGACTGGTCGAATGCCGGCACCGTCGGCATGGAACATGTGTTCAGCGTGCGCGTCTGGAGCCGGCAGGGCGGCCGCAAGGAAGCCGCCACCATCATGGAACGGCTGCACACGCTGCTGCATGAGGCGAACCTGACCGTCACCGGCCAGACGCTGGTGATGATGAAATTCTCCGCCAGCCAGATCACGCTGGAAAACGACGGCTGGACGTATCAGGGAATCATGAAGTTCCAGACTTACCTACAAGCCAGTTAAACGCCGTCATTGCGAGCCGGAGGCGAAGCAATCCAGCGCGCCGCGTCTGCGGCGCAGTAATTTCTATACCGCGCCCATGGCGCTTTAACTGGATTGCCACGCCGCTAAAGCGGCTCGCAATGACGGCTAATCTTTTGGAATATTCGCGGCGAGTTTTTTGATGTACTCGGTGTACGGCCCGGCCAGAGGTTTTGCATCTTTGCAGGAACTTTTCGCATAGACTTCCTTGTAGGAGCCCTGCGCCGCCTTCACGGTGTCATCAAGCAGCCGGCCGGGAGCGTTGATGGATGCCATTTCCTGCGCCAGCGCCGAGACGATGACGTGATAATCGCCGGGATCGGTTTTCTTGCAGCGCCGCAGGAAAAAATACGTGACCAGCGCGCTCTCGTATCGCTTCTTCAGGTTATCCAGCACCGCCTGGTTGCTTTTGTCGCCCGCTTCGGGATTGTAAAGCTGATTGATAACGGCGTCGCGACTTTCCGGCTTTGCCGGGGCAACCAGCGGCGGATAGTAATTGTCGGCATAAGCCGCCTGCCACGCCGGAAGCAGGGCGGCGAGGAAGATGATGATTATTCTTGAAAACATCGGATTATTTTAGGCCGGTTCCGGTCACCAGACAAGCAAAGGATGTGAACCATGAGCACCATGTACGGCGAACATATCGCCTCCCTGCAGCAAAGCGTGAGCGAAGTGCAGCGCGCGCTGGAAGGCTTGCAGAAAATCGTCGGCGGGCATCCGAAAACGCCGAAGCCGGTCCGCGTGCCGGTGAGCCACCTGACCAGCAGAAGCCTGCTCAGCAGCCTTGAAAGTCCCCTGATTTCAGGGGTATCCTCGGCCA
>JAGWLJ010000274.1 GCA_028873275.1 Pseudomonadota bacterium | reverse complement strand
TATGAGACGCTCACCGGAAAATACAATGCGGCGGACTCGAAGGCCATCATCGGCTGGCTGAAACGGTCGGCTGTCGCCTATACCGAATTCACCACGCCGCGCACACGCTTCGGCGGCGCGAGCTTCGAGCGGTTGCAGAACATTCTTCCGCAGGGCGATTTCGCGGCGCGCTACCGCGAGTGCGCGCGGTTTGTGAGGAGGAAGTAGAATGGCCGCACCGCCGGAAAACTCTCCGTATCTGCCGAAGATGATCGAAGCCGAGGGCGGGCATGCGCCGGAAGCGCCGGCTACCTTGAAGGCCACCGGCATCGACCGCACCGACCTGCTGGATTTGGCGCTTAAAACGGCGCACCTGCTGCCGCAGCTTTCCACCGAATCGGCGGCAACAAGGATGCGGCTGCCGCGGGCGCTCGCCGCCGAATTGCTCGAACAACTCCGGGGTGACATGCTGCTTGAGGCGCTGGGGCAGGAAAATCCGTTCAGCACGCGCTACGCCATTTCGCAGCGCGGCCGTGAGCGCGCCGACCGGCTGATGGAGGTTTCCGGCTATGTCGGCCCGGCGCCGGTTTCGCTCGACGCCTACCGCGCCATGCTGGAATGGCAGGATGCCCACACGCCGCACGTCTCGCCGGAAACGGTCAAAACCGTGCTCGCGGGGCTGGTACTGACTGACGAGGCGACGGAGATCGCCGGTCTGGCCATTTCCTCAGGCCGCAGCCTCTTTCTTTCCGGCCCGGCCGGCAACGGCAAAACGAGCTTGGGCCGCCAGCTGCACCGCGCGCTTTCCGGCGATTTATGGATCCCGTATTGCATCGCGGTGGACAGCAACATCATCCGTCTGTTCGACGAGCATTGCCACGAAGAGGTGCCGGTGGCGGCGGAGAAGCACCACCCGATCGACCAGCGCTGGATAAAAGTGAAGCGTCCATTCGTCGTCGCCGGCGGCGAAATGACGCTCGCCTCGCTCGACCTCGCTTATCTCGAGGCGCAGCGCTATTACGAAGCGCCGCTGCACATGAAGGCCAACGGCGGCACCTTCCTCATCGACGATTTCGGTCGCCAGCATGTCGAGCCGCATGAACTCTTAAACCGCTGGATCATCCCGCTTGAAAACAAGATTGATTTTCTGACGCTGCATAGCGGCCAGAAAATCGAGGTGCCGTTTTTGCTGATGCTCATCATCGCCACCAACCTCGACCCCAAGGACGTCACCGACCCGGCCTTCCTGCGTCGCTTAGGGTATCGGCTCAAGCTCGAAGCGCCGTCGGCCGAACTCTATTCGCGCATTTTCATTCAGTACGCGGCGCAGTACGACCTGAAAGTTCCGCCGGAAATACTGGCGCGGTTGCTCAAGCGCTATGCCGATACCGGCCGGGAACTGCGCGCCTGCGAGCCGCGCGACCTCATCGAGCGCGTCGGCGATATCTGCAAGCTGCGCGGTATTCCGCCGGCGCTGACCGATGAATTCCTCGACCTCGCCTGGCGCGGCTATTTCGGCGACGAGCAGAACGCGGCGTGAACACACCACCCTCACAGCTTTCCGTCACCATTCCCACCGCCTGGCAACTGACCAAGCCCTTCTGGCGCTCGAAGGGCAGGTGGAAGGACTGGCTGCTGCTGGTTACCATCATCGGGCTGGCGCTGGGGCAGGTCTATATCTCGGTGCTGATCAACCAGTGGAACCGGGTATTTTACGATGCGCTGCAGAACAAGGACCTGCACGCGTTCATGCACCAGCTCGGCGTGTTTTCCGTGCTGGCCACGTTCTTCATCGCCGATGCGGTCTACAGCCAGTATTTCACCCAGATGCTGCAGATCCGCTGGCGCCGCTGGATGACGGCGCGCTACCAGGACGAATGGCTCTCCGGCCACGCCTATTACCGGCTGCAGGTGATCTATAAAAGCACCGACAACCCCGACCAGCGCATCTCCGACGATATCGACGGCTTCATCGGCAGCACGCTGTCGCTCGGCGTGGGGCTGCTCAGCTCGGTGGTGACGCTGATTTCCTTCATCGCCATTCTGTGGGGGCTTTCCGGCGCGTTCGGATTCCACCTTGCCGGGCATTATATCTCCATACCGGGCTACATGGTGTGGGCGGCGCTTTTCTATGCCGTCGTCGGCACGTGGCTCACCCATAAAATCGGAAAGCCGCTGGTGACGCTCAACTACAACCAGCAGCGCTACGAGGCCAATTTCCGCTACTCGATGGTGCGGCTGCGCGAGAACGCCGAGA
>JAGWLJ010000273.1 GCA_028873275.1 Pseudomonadota bacterium | reverse complement strand
CCGAACGCCCCGACCGACACGATCGAATCGGTCACCTGGGGGCATGAATGGCGCTTAGGCTATGCCAAGCATCCACCGCTCTCGGCGTGGGTTTCTGAAGCGGCAGTCACGCTCTCCCATAAGCAGCTATGGTCGATTTACCTGATAAGCCAGCTGGCCGTGGTGAGCGCGTTTCTTGCGGTGTGGAAACTGGGGAAAGAGTTGCTGCTCAGCGAATGGCAGGCCGTGCTGGCGGCGATGCTGCTGGAGGGTTGCTACTATTATAGTTATACCTCTTATGAGCTGAACCCGAACGTACTGGAACTGGGCATCTGGCCGTGGCTATGCTTCCTCTTCTGGCGGGCGGTGACGCGCGGCGGCTGGCGTTGGTGGCTGGCGCTCGGCGCGGTTGGTGCCGTTTCGATGTATGCGAAATATTACAGCGCGTTCCTGCTTGGTCCGCTCTTTCTTCTGCTGCTCGTCACCCCCGAAGGCCGGCAGCAATGGAAAAAACCGGCGCTTTATGCCGCAATCATCGTGATGCTGGCCCTGCTGTATCCCCATATCCAGTGGGTGGTAAACCACCATTTCACCACGCTGCAATACGCCGCCGGACGCTCGCATGAGAATTTCAACCTGTGGCGCTACCTGCGCTCACCGGTGCATTTCCTGCTGGCGCAACTGCTGGCGGTGCTCGGCGGCATTATCATGGCTGTTTATGCCTTCCGGCCGAAACGCTCCGGCTTCCGCCTCCCGGGTTTCCGCTCACCGCCGGACTTCCGGGAATGGTTCCCATGGGCGATCACTTTCGGCCCGCTGGCGCTTACACTGCTGGTGGCGCTTACCGGGCGCAACCTCGATTCCATGTGGGGCACGCCGCTGTGGGGAACGCTCGGCCTCGTATTCATGCTGAACGCCCGCCCCGCCGTTGATAATGAAACTATCCGTCGATTCGTGAAAATCTGGAGCGTGATGTTCCTGCTGGCGCTTACGGTGTTTGGCGTGCAGACGGTAGCCAAGCCAGGCAGCAGCCAGTTTCCAGGCAAAGATATCGCGGCGGCGCTCACCAGCCGGTGGCATGACCGTTTTCACCGGAAGCTCACCATTGTCGGCGGATCGTTGTGGTTCGCCGGCAATGTCGGATTCTATTCGGACGACCGGCCGCACATGTTCGTCGATCTCGATACGAACAAGAGCGAGTGGCTCACGGCGGATGACCTGCGCCGCGAAGGCGGCATCATCGTGTGGCAGGTGGACGGATCAGGCTTCCTGCCGGCCTGGCGGCGGCAGTTTCCCTACGCCGAGATCCAGCCGGAACTGGATTTCCCATGGGCCTTTCGCAAGGACAAGCCGCCGTTCAGGCTCGGCTGGGCGATCGTGCCACCGGCAATGCAATAAGCGCGGGATTTTTTTATTGCGCCGCTTTGGCGCATACCCTATACCGGTATCCCATCATACCCCACGGAGGTACCCATGAAAGAGAAACGCCGCGCCGAATACAGCCACATCGACCATGAGGGCGCCATCAAGAAACTGAACCGCGTCGTCGGCCAGATCGAGGGCGTGCGCAAGATGCTCGAGAACCAGCGCAAGCTGGAAGACGTGCTGATCCAGTGCAAGGCCGTGCATTCGGCGCTGAAATCGGTGGAAGAGCGGATTTTCAAGGGGTATCTCGAAGCAGCGCTCGACGGCATCGTCAAGCTCGACAAGAAGAAGAACCGCGCCGAAAAAGCCGCCGAGATGGAAGAGCTTTTCCGCCGCGCCAGCTGACTAGCTTTCATTAGCGAGCACTGCGAGTTTAAGAAAGCTGTCATCCCCGCGCAGGCGGGGATCCAGTGCCTGCAAACAGTTGTTCAAGAATATCATGCGCCAGCCGGTAAATGCCGGGCGATTCGCTTTCGCGCGGACCAGCCACATTCAAAATGCGGATACGCTGTTCTATAATCCAGCCGCGTAATTCCTCCATATCCGGTTTATCCGCCTGCAGGATATGGCATGGCTTTTGATGCCGGTCGGTCATCATCAGCGTTACTGCCGTTCCCCCGGCGAGGATGCCGCGCACGATAATCAGCGTGCCGTCGGCGTCGCGCACATTATAGCCCGTGCGCTCCTCATGGGATTTCGAGGCAGTCTCCGTGAGCGGATAATGCTCAGGCAGCGCGCCATCCTCCGCTTCGCGGCCTTTGGGGCACCAGCCGCCGCAGGAAATACCTCGGGCCATCGCCACGTCAAGGGCGGCGCGATCAACGCCGGTCTGGCCGCC
>JAGWLJ010000272.1 GCA_028873275.1 Pseudomonadota bacterium | reverse complement strand
GAGAATCTTGCCGTAACCTACTCCTCCCCCCATAGGGGGGAGGCCGGGAGGGGGGCGAGTTTAGAAACGGCGGAGCAAGTCAGCCCCCACCCTAACCCTCCCCCTATGTGGGAGGGAATCATGATCACCGGCATTACTCTCGACTCCCGGCAGGTTCAGCCGGGATTCCTGTTCGCCGCGCTTAAAGGCGCGCAGACCGATGGCAGCCGGTTCATCCCGCAGGCGGTACAGGCGGGCGCGGCGGCAGTGCTGTGCGACAGGGAGACGGCGGTGGCGGAGACTAACCTTGCCATTATCCGGGCGGAGAATCCCCGCCTTGCGCTGGCGCATATGGCGGCGGCGTTTTACGGCCGCCAGCCGGCGCATATGGCCGCCGTCACCGGCACCGACGGCAAAACCTCGACCTGCGATTTTTTTCGCCAGTTCTGGCACCATATGGGGCAATCCTCCGCCTCGATCGGCACGTTGGGCGCTATAGTAACTCCTCCCCCCGTAGGGGGAAGGTCGGGAGGGGGGCTTGCTCATACTACAGAGCAAACCAGCCCCGACCCTAACCCTCCCCCTATGGGGGAGGGAATAAGCGGAACCACTCCCGACCCGGTGCAGCTGCATAAGCTACTGGCGGAGCTTCACGATAAGCATATTCTCTACACGGGCATGGAAGCCTCGAGCCACGGCCTCGACCAGTACCGGCTGGACGGAGTGAAACTGGAAGCCGCCGCTTTTACCAACCTCACCCGCGACCATCTTGATTATCACAAAACCGAGCAAGCTTATTTCACTGCCAAGAAGCGCCTGTTCTCCGAATTGCTGCCGGAAGGCAAAACCGCCGTGCTCAACCAGGACGATGCACGCTTTACCGAGTTGCAGGCGATCTGCAGGCAACGCGGCCATGCCATCCTCGGCTTCGGCAGGAAAGGCGAGCAGTTCCGGCTGGTGGATATCGAGCCGCTGCCGCACGGCCAGCGCGCCCATGTCATGCTCTTCGGCAAGGCGCATATGCTGGAGATCCCGCTGGTCGGCGCGTTTCAGGCGATGAACATCCTGGCGGCGCTGGGGCTGGTAATCGGCACTGGCGGAGAGATGGAAAAAGCACTGGCGGTCATCCCGAAATTCAGGGGAGTGCCGGGACGGCTGGAACAGGTAGCGCAGTTGAGGAATGGGGCGACGGTATTCATCGATTACGCCCACACGCCGGCGGCACTGGCCAATATTCTCAAGACGCTCAGGCCGCATACGCAAGGCGCGCTGCATGTCGTATTCGGCTGCGGCGGCGACCGCGACGCCGGCAAGCGGCCGGAAATGGGCCGCATCGCCGAGCAGCTGGCCGACGAGGTCACCGTCACCGATGACAACCCGCGCAGCGAAGACCCGGCGCTGATCCGCTCCGCCATCCTGGCTGTCACCCAACGCGCCAAAGAAGTTGCGGATCGCCAGCTGGCTATTTATGTTGCCATGAAGCGCCTTGGCGCCGGCGACGTGCTGGTGATCGCCGGCAAGGGGCATGAAAAAACGCAGATCGTGGGTGACAAGGTGATGCCCTTCGATGACGCGGAGGTGGCGCGGGAAGCGGCGAAGGGATTGTGATGGCCTTGTGGGACGATAAAACAGCAGCGGAAGCCACCGGCGGCAGGGCGCAGGGCACCTGGGAAGCCGCCCGCATCGAGATCGACAGCCGCCGCGTTAAACCCGGTGATCTGTTCGTGGCGATCAAAGGTGAGAACTTCGATGGCCATGAATTTGTAGGCGATGCCTTTAAAAAAGGCGCGGCGGCGGTGGCGGTCAGCAAGCCCGTACAGGGAAATCACCTCCTCGTCCCCGACGCCCTCAAGGGCCTCGAAGCCCTTGGGCGCTATGCGCGGGCGCGCAGCCGGGCAAAAATCATCGGCGTCACCGGCAGCGTCGGCAAGACCAGCACCAAGGAAATGGTGCGGCTGGCGCTGTCGGCGCATGGCGAAACCTACGCCACCAGCGGTAATTTCAACAACCATATCGGCACGCCGCTCAGCCTCGCCAATCTGCCGCCGGATACGCCGTTTGCCGTGTTCGAAATGGGCATGAACCATGCCGGGGAAATTTCGCATCTGACCACCATGGTGCGGCCGCACATCGCCGTCATCACCAACATCGAAGCCGTGCACCTGGAGTTTTTCGGCACCATCGAGAAAATCGCCGAAGCCAAGGCGGAGATTTTCGAAGGCGTTGAAAAAGGCGGCACGGCGATCATCAACATCAACGGCAAC
>JAGWLJ010000271.1 GCA_028873275.1 Pseudomonadota bacterium | reverse complement strand
GCCCGACATCCTTATATTTGATCTGCACACTCTTAATGCCGATCAGCGGGTGCGTGATTTTATTGCCGAGCCCATCATCTTCCGTCACTTTTTCCGGCGTAAGGATGACGGGAAAGGTTTTATTTTTCCGCTCGACCGTCAGCGTCACCGGTGTGCCAAGATTGGTTGAGATGAGGTAGGGAATGTCGTTGAAGCTCGATACGGCGGTCTTGTTAATGGAAAGGATACGATCGCCGGCCTCAAGCCCTGCCGACTGAGCTGGCGAATGCGGCATGATCGCCCCTACGACCGGCTCTACTGAAGGCAGCCCCACCGTCATGATGAAATAAGTAAAGAGGGCGATGGTGAGCAGGAAATTGAAGAACGGCCCGGCGGCGACGATGGCCGCCTTGGCCGGCAGCTTCTTATGATAAAAGGTTTTTTTCTGTTCCGCCTCGCTCATGCGTTCCAATGCTTCCACATCGGCGGTGGAGGCGGCAGAAGCGTCGCCGAACATCTTCACATAGCCGCCGAGCGGCAGAAGCGAAATTTTCCAGCGTGTGCCGGAACGGTCGTTCCAGCCAATGATTTCCTTGCCGAAGCCGATGGAAAACGCCTCGATCTTGACGCCGCAGAGCTTGGCGACAAAATAATGCCCGAACTCGTGGATGAATACCACCACCGACAGCACGATGAAGAAAGACCAGAGGGTGTGGAGGATATGCAGGAAAATATCCATCAGATTGCGTTCGCCGTTTCCCGTGCTAGCGCATCGCAGGCCAGCACATCTTCGATAGTATTCATAGGCGCATTATCGCTCTTTTCGAGCGTTCGTTCAACGATTCCTGCAATATCGAGGAAGCCGATTTCTTTATTCAGGAACCGCCGCACGGCAACTTCATTGGCGGCATTTAAAATAGTCGGCGCGCCGCCGCCAGCTTCCAGCGCTTCGCGCGCCAGTTTCAGCGCCGGGAAGCGCGTGTCATCGGGCGCGGAGAATTCCAGCGTGCCGATCTCGGCGAGGTTCAGGCGTTTCACTGGTGTATCAATGCGCTCCGGCCAGGCCAGCGCGCAGGCGATCGGCGTGCGCATGTCGGGATGGCTCATCTGCGCCAAGGTCGAACCGTCCGCTATCTGAAGGAGCGCATGGATGATGGATTGCGGATGCACCAGCACCTGAAGCTGCGAGGCCTTAAGCGGGAACAGGTAAAACGCCTCGATGAGTTCCAGCCCCTTGTTCATCATCGTCGCGGAGTCGACGGAAATTTTCGCGCCCATGCTCCAGTTGGGATGGCGGATGGCCTGTTCGGGCGTCGCTTCGCGCATTTGCTTCAGCGTCCAGGTACGGAACGGCCCGCCGGAGGCGGTGAGGGTGACGCCTTCGACGCGCTCGGGATGCGCAAAATCGAACAGCTGGAAAATACCGTTATGCTCCGAATCCACCGGAATCAGCGCCGCGCCGTGTTTCTTGACTTCCTTCTTCATCACGCTGCCTGCGGAGACGAGGCATTCTTTGTTGGCCAGCGCCACCGTGCGGCCGGTTTTAACGGCGGCAAGCGTCGGCTTAAGTCCCGCCGCGCCGACCATCGCTGACATCACGATATCGGCATCCATAGCCGCCGCTTCGCATACGGCCTCTTCCCCGGCGGCGGCTTCGATACCGGTGCCGGAAAGCGCATGTTTCAATGTTTCATAATGTGCTTCATTGGCGATGACGGCGCGTTCGGGTTTGAACAATTTCGCCTGCTCGGCGAGCAGCGCCACGTTATCGCCCGCCGTCAGCGCCGTGACGGAAAAACGCCCCGGATGCGCTGCGATGATATCCAGCGTATTCTTGCCGATGCTGCCGGTCGAGCCCAGCACGGTAATGGATTTTTTCTGCGCGCTCGGCAGCGGCAGGACGTTTTTCTTCATACCGCGTTCCCCGACAGCCACACCATCAGCGCGAAAAGCGGCGCGGTGAAGACGAGCCCGTCGACGCGGTCGAGGATGCCGCCGTGGCCGGGGATGAGCGAACTGCTGTCCTTGACGCCGGCGCGGCGCTTCATCCATGATTCGAACAAATCGCTCACCTGCGAAATGACGGACACCGGCGCGCCGAGGATGACGCAGCCCTCGAACGACAGCGGCGTCATCTTCGCGGTGAAGGCGGCGGTGACGGCGGCGGCGAGGATGCCGCCGATGAATCCCGCCCAGGTCTTGCCGGGGCTGATGCGCGGCGCCAGTTTCGGCCCGCCGATTTTCCTGCCGATGAAATAGGCGCCGATGTC
>JAGWLJ010000270.1 GCA_028873275.1 Pseudomonadota bacterium | reverse complement strand
AATCGGGTTCATTTACCTGGAATCGACGCTGGAACAGATCGATAATTATATCCGCCGGCAGGCGATTATCGCCTTTACTGTGTCGCTGGCGGCGCTGCTGGTGTCCTATCTTCTGGCCATCAGCCTGCAGAACGCCATCTCGGGCCCTGTGCTCAGCCTGACCGAAACCGCCCGCGAAGTGTCGCGCCGCAAGGATTACAGCATCCGCGCGCCCTCCGTCGGAAATGCGGAGAAAGAAGAGCGTAACGAACTGGCCGTATTGACCGATGCCTTCAATCAAATGTTGTCCGAAATCGGCGCGCGCGACCAGCAGCTCAAGAAGCAGTATACCGAGCTGGAGAAGGCTAAGGAAGCTGCCGAAAGCGCCAACCGTGCAAAATCACAGTTCCTGGCCAGCATCAGCCATGAGCTGAGGACGCCGCTCAATGCCATCATCGGCTTCTCCTCCATCCTGATGAACCAGCTCTTCGGGCCGCTGGGCGACCAGAAATACCTGGAGTACACGCGCGATATCAACGAATCCGGCGCGCATTTGCTGGATATCATCAATGATATTCTCGATCTCTCCAAAGCCGAAGCCGGCAAGCTGGCGCTGGTCTATGAGGAAGTGCATGTCGGCAAGGCCATCAATAAGTGCCTCACCATTCTCTCCGAGCGCGCCACCAAAGGAAAGATCACCCTTGTTACCGACGTGCCCAAGATGCTGCCGCCGCTGCTGGCCGACCGGCTGCGCTTTATCCAGATACTGCTCAATATCATTTCCAACGGCATCAAGTTTACCGGCGAGAATGGAAAAGTGTCCGTCGGTGTGCGCACGAAAGAGGAGAAGGGCGAGGTGACGCAATTCCTCATCACCGTCGAGGATACCGGCATCGGCATGTCCAAACAGGATATCGAGAAGGCCATGCAGAGCTTCGGTCAGGTGGACAGCGGGCTCAACCGCAAATATGAAGGCACCGGCCTCGGCCTGCCGCTCACCCGCAAGCTGATGGAGCTGCATCACGGTGCCATCGGCATCGAGAGCGAACCGGGCAAGGGCACCCGCGTTACCCTGACTTTCCCGGCATTGCCGCCCGAAGGCGTGGAATACAAGACGGACGCCTAGCGTGTAACGCCATAAAATATAATAAAAATAGTCCCGGCGCGGCGTTCAAGTTTGGCGTTTCTTTTTCACCGTAAGCCTATATAATCCCGCTCTTTACAGGCTTATGAGTGTTATGCCGCTGCCGTTCCTGAAAATGCATGGCGCCGGGAATGACTTTGTCATTTTCGATGCGCGCACGCGCCCCGTTGCCCTTGCGCCTTCCCGGCTGCAGGAGATCGCCGCGCGCCGCACCGGCATCGGCTGCGATCAGGTGATCGTGATGGAACAATCGCAGAACGCCGATGTTTTCATGCGTATCTATAACGCCGACGGCGGTGAAGTATTCTCCTGCGGCAACGCCACGCGCTGCGTCGGCTGGCTTATCATGCGGGAAAGCGGCAGGGATGCCTGCGCCATCGAAACCAAGGCCGGTATATTGCAATGCCGGCGCGCCGGGCAGGATCGCATTCGCGTCGACATGGGCAAGCCGCGCCTGGAGTGGGGGGAGGTTCCGCTGAGCCATCCCGCCGATACGAATCATCTGGATATCGCTGTAGAAGGATTGAAGGACCCGGCGGCAGTCAGCATGGGCAATCCGCATATGGTGTTTGCGGTGAGCGATGTCAGCGCGGCACCGGTGGCGGTGCTGGGTCCGACGCTCGAACATCATCTGCTATTCCCCGAGCGGGCCAACGTCAGCTTCGCGCAGGTTGTGAATGATAAGGAAATCCGCCTGCGCGTATGGGAGCGCGGCGCCGGAGAGACGCTGGCCTGCGGCACCGCCGCCTGTGCGACCCTGGTGGCGCTGCATCGCCGTGGACTGGTGGCGAACAAAGCCTCGGTGCATCTGCCCGGCGGGGTGTTGGAGATCGAATGGGATAAAATCAGCGGCCATGTCTGGATGACGGGGCCGGTGGCGCTGAGTTTTCAGGGTGTGATCCCCGCCGAATGGCGGGGTCTGGTGAATGGAGATCCAGAGGACAACCATGTCTAACGTTGATCTTCAAGAAAGGGATGTACCAGACCCCGCGACAAGTGAGGGGATAAAAGTCGTCAATTTCGGTTGCCGCTTGAATAGTTACGAGGGCGAGGTGATCCGGCAGCAAGCGGAGGACGCCGGGTTGCCACAGGCGATCATCTTCAACAGCTGCGCCGTGACTTCCGAGGCGGAGCGGCAGGTGCGGCAGGCCA
>JAGWLJ010000269.1 GCA_028873275.1 Pseudomonadota bacterium | reverse complement strand
AAAAGCGCCGTCGCCGCTGGATAAAAAATACGCCACCCAGTTAATGGAAGCCGTCGGCACCGCCGACTGGATCACCGATGAATCGCTTATGGACGCAGTCACCGCCGTCTCAGGCTCCGGCCCCGCCTATGTCTTTCTGTTTATTGAAAGTCTCGTTAAAGCAGGCATGACAGCCGGACTGGAAGAAAAAATGGCGAGAACTCTGGCTACGCAGACCGTACGCGACAGCACCATATTTGCTGAAAATACCCCCGAATCCCTCGAGCAGCTGCGCAAAAACGTCACCAGCCCCGGCGGCACGACGGAAGCGGCGCTGAAGGTTCTCATGCAGGGCGACGCCCTCGAAAATCTAATGCGGGATGCCGTGCTGGCGGCCACTAAAAGGTCAAAAGAGTTATCCTGATCAATGGATTGCCGTTAATTGTGCGTTGCACAAAATTTTTCTTGACGGCTGTCCCCTTTTTTGGCATTATCCACCTCCGTTACTAGCGCCGCCCTGCGGCAAACAAACAAGGAGAATAGTCATGAACTACAATTATCAATTTGCCGATTGGTTCAAGAACGCTTTGGATTATAATCAGATTTTCTCGACGCAGCGCCGCAATATCGAGGCTGCTTCCGCCGCCACTCAGGCGATGGTCGAGGGCGCTCAGGCCGTGTCGCGCCGCGGAGCGGAAGTCATCCGTTCCAACGTCGAGGACATGCTGAAAGCCTCCAAGGACATCATGACCGGCGGCTCGCCGGAAGCCAGCATCAGCAAGCAGAGCGAAGTCGCCCGCTCGATCTTTGAAAATTCGCTGGCCAACCTGCGCGAAATCACCGAAATGGCCACCAAATCCGGCTTCGAGGCGTTTGACGTCCTCAACCGCCGCGCCGCTGAGACCCTCGAGGAAGTCAGCAAGGCCTGCGGTTCCTACAGCGCTGCTTCCGTTAAGAAGAAAGCGACTGCTTAACTGATCTACCTATTCTGTTACCGGAAGCCCCCGCCGATCAGCGGGGGTTTTCTTTGGTAAAGGCTGCGAGTTTTTTCCTCAGTTCATTGGCGTCGAACGGCTTGGCGATGTAATCATCCATGCCGGCCTGATAGCACTTGTCGACGCTGTCGCCCATCACATGCGCCGTCACGGCGATGATGGGAATCCGCCTGCCGCCGGTCTTGCGCTCATTCTCCCGTATCAGTTGCGTGGTGACATACCCATCCAGCTCCGGCATCTGCACATCCATGAGGATGACGTCATAGCGCTGCCCGGCCGCCAGCCGCGCCAACACTTCCCTGCCGCTGTGCGCGATCTCGTAGCGGTGCCCCATGCTTTCCAGTATGGTCGTTGCCACCAGTATGTTAGGCGGATGATCTTCCGCGAGCAGGATGAAAAGTTGCTTTCCGGCGGGCTGGGCCGGCGTCTCTTCCTGCGGCCGCAGCACTACGGAATGAAGCGCATGCCCCAGCGCGTATTTCAGCGGCAGATGCAGCACGAACTCCGATCCCTCGTTTACCACGCTCTTCAGCGTGATCGATCCGCCCATCAGCTCCGCCAGGTTCTTGCTGATGGCCAGGCCCAGACCGCTGCCGCCGTAGCGGCGGGTGATCGACATGTCGGCCTGGGTGAATTTATCGAAGACGGCGGCCGTCTTGTGCGGCGGGATGCCGATGCCGGTATCCCTGACGCTGATATGCGCGTAGACATGGTCGGGCTCGGCGCTGGGCGTAGTGGAAAAGCGGACGGCCACACCACCGTGGTGAGTGAATTTCAGGGCGTTGCTGATCAGATTGGTCAGGATCTGGCGGATGCGCAGCGGGTCGCCTAAGAAATACTCATCGTCCTCGGGAGACTTGATGTATTCCAGCGAGATTCCCTTGTCCCGCACTTCGACCGAGAACATACTGATGATATCGTCGATGATGGCGGAGAGGTGGAACGGCACCGATTCCAGGTCGATGCTGTTGGATTCGGCCTTGCTGAAATCCAGCAGGTCGTTGATCAGCGAGAGCAGGGATTGCGCGCTAAGCTGAAGCGTGTCGATAAACTCGCGCTGCCTGGGCGTCAGCGGCTCGCTCTGGCTCAATATCTGCGACAGCCCCACCACGGCGTTCATCGGCGTGCGCAGCTCGTGGCTCATGTTGGCCATGAACTCAGATTTTGCGATGTTCGCCGCCTCGGCCTTCTCCTTGGCGAGCTTCAGCGCGAGCTCATTTTCATGCAGCGCTTTCTCCATAAGATAACGCTGCGTCATGTCATAGATGATGCCCACCCAGCCGGTCACCCTGCCTTCGCTGTCCGCCA
>JAGWLJ010000268.1 GCA_028873275.1 Pseudomonadota bacterium | reverse complement strand
CGTCGCGGTTTTGGGAATACATCTCCATCCGGTCGGCGCGCTTGGTGAGAATCTGGTAGGTATGGTGCGGCGTCTGGCGGATGATGTCAAAAACCTGATCAAGATATTCAAAAGGAATATCCTCATGGAACAGGTCGCTCATCGAATTGACGAAATAGGTGGCCGGCTTCTTCCGGTTGAGCGGCTGAGTCAGCCGGTCGGGATGCAGCCGGAGCTTAAACCCGTTCTCGTAGCCCGGCGCGCCCATCGCCTGGAGGCGCTCGGCCATCACCTCGGCATAGCAATGCTTACAGCCGGGCGAAATCTTGGTGCAGCCGGTGGCCGGGTTCCAGGTAAATTCCGTCCATTCGATATTAGATTTCGTTCCCATATGATAATCAATACCATGCATGGATGGAAATGTCCGCTTTTGAAAAGCGGCGTCATTCGCAAATAGATCAATCGTTTCTGCCATCGGAATTCCTTCGCTAAAATAGACAGTCTTCGGCCATATATTTTACCATCTCACGGAAAATGATGTCCCGGAAGTGCCTAAATCAGCTCTTTGAGCCCTATCTCCAGCGCACAAGCGATCTTGAGCAACTCGTCCAAGCATATTTCGTTTTTGCCGAGTTCGTAATGATCGAGCAGCCGTTCCGATACACCGGAGAGGCGTGATAATTTCCTGAGTGGCATTCTCCTCCCGGCGCGCTGGCGGTGAATGTTCTGGCCGATGGTGAAGCGCAGGTGGCGCAGCAGGTGGGTGCTGTATTGCATATGTCCTCCTTTTTAAGGTCGGACACACCACATAAACAGGAATCTGGAATTAGCAACTATCTCTTGGCATTGGCGAAAAGCGATATTCGCCTGCATTTGCATTTACAAAACCGACTTCCGATTTCGTGCGACCTATGTGCGACCTAAAGCACTTTTAGCGTTTGGCCGTAGCCATCTAACTCTTTGAAAAATATGGTGCCCAGAGCCGGAATCGAACCAGCGACACAGGGATTTTCAGTCCCTTGCTCTACCAACTGAGCTATCTGGGCACAGCACAAAGCGAAAAGAGCATTGCGTTATAAAAGATGAGGCTTGGCTTGTCCACATCAAAGGCTGCGGAAGAGAAGCGCTTTGTGCGGCATCATAAAGAAAACCCCCGCTCGTTGAAGGCGGGGGCTTTCGTATTGCACTTAAGAATAAAACGGCTTACTGAGAGCCGGCAGCGCCGCCTGCGGCAGCACCGGTATCCTTTTTAGCTTTATGATGCTTCTTGGCAGCATGATGATGTTTCTTGTGATGCTTCGCGGTGCTCTTGGGAGCGCTGGAGCCGGCCATGGGATCGCTGGTGGTGGGATCGGCGAGGGCGCTATGCACGGGGGCGATGAGAGCCAGGGCGGCAACGACCAGCATCAGGGTAAACAGACGTTTCATATTGATATTTCCTTATGTGACAGGTTGACAGAAGAATAATGCGTTTTCCGCATGCGGAATTTCTCCAACGGCGCTAGCATAGCGTCCGTTTTTTAATTCACAACTGTAATTTTATGTTCACTCCAGAGACGCGCGAACTGTTGCAAAAAAGCTTGCCCAGCCTGCCGGAAATGCTGTGCAGCCGCTCGCTGAAGCACGACATCGACGAGCTGGTGGCCATGGTTTTTCCGCGCATGCGTCTGGCCGTGGTGGATGATACGCGCACGGCGCGGGCCCTGGGCGACCAGGTATTCCGCGCCCTCAAAAGCCGGTTTGAATGCCTGCATCTGACACTGGAAGGAGTATCCGCCGCAGACGATGTTACCGCTGCGTATATACGCAACAAGAGCAAAAGCTGCGACGCGCTGATCGCCGTCGGCAGCGGCACGGTCAGCGACCTTTGCAAATACGCTTCTTTTCAGGACGGCAAGCCGTACATCGTCTTTCCCACCGCCGCCACGATGAACGGCTATCTTTCCGCCAATGCCTCGATTACTATCGACGGCTACAAGAAAACCCTGCCGGCGCAGATGCCGCGCGCCGTGTTCTGCGATCTGTCCGTCATCGCTGCCGCCCCTGTCTGCTTGAATAAAAGCGGCCTGGGCGATGCGCTGGCGCGCCCGACGGCGCAGGCCGACTGGCTGCTTTCGCACCTTCTCCTGAATACGCCATATACCGACGTTCCCTTTTCCTTGCTCAAGCCGCTGGAGGCGGCGCTGTTTGAAAACGCCCGCGGCATCGCCCGCGGCGACGCGCCGAGCATCGAGCTATTGCTGCAAACGTTATTGCTTTCCGGTTTCGGCATGACCATCGCCGGCGGCAGCTATCCCGCCAGCCAGG
>JAGWLJ010000024.1 GCA_028873275.1 Pseudomonadota bacterium | reverse complement strand
CGTTTACCGGGATATGCTGGGCGCAGAGGTATCGGCGCCGCTGGACCTGCCGGAGCATGGCGTGACCACGGTATTCGTCACTCTGCCCAACACCAAGATCGAGCTCTTGCACCCTCTGGGGGAGGGATCGCCGATCGCCGGGTTTCTTGCTAAAAATCCTTCCGGCGGCATTCACCATGTCTGTTATGAAGTAAAAGACATTAAGGCCGCCCGCGATAAACTGGTGGCGGCGGGCGCCCGCGTGCTGGGCGACATCAAAACCGGCGCGCACGGCAAGCCGGTGCTGTTCCTGCACCCCAAGGATTTCTGCGGCACGCTGGTGGAGCTGGAGGAGGTGTAATGTCTCTTCCCTTTGCGGCGTTCACCTTCATCAACGCCTGGTGGATCATGATGTTCTTCGTTCTGGCGTTCCGCCCCTCCTTCAAGCGTGCGCTGATAATCAACACCCTGCTGGCGGCGGCGGTGACACTGGGGCTTTATTTTCTTATCAACAGCGGGCTTGTGCCATTGCGCGATGTCCATTAACACTAATCACCAGTCACCAATCACTAATCACCGGTTTTTATGCGTCTTTCCCGATATTTTCTGCCGCTGATCAAAGAAAACCCTTCCGAGGCGCAGATCGTCTCGCATCGGCTGATGCTGCGCGCCGGCATGATCCGCCAGGAGGCGGCGGGGATTTATAGCTGGCTGCCGCTGGGCTTTGCGGTATTGAAGAAAATCGAGCAGATCATCCGCGAGGAGATGAACCGCGCCGGCGCCATCGAGCTGCTGATGCCGACGTTGCAATTGGCCGATCTCTGGCGCGAGTCCGGCCGCTATGACGCCTATGGGCCGGAAATGCTGCGCATCCGCGACCGCCATGAGCGCGACCTGCTTTACGGTCCCACCAACGAGGAAATGATCACCGGCATCGTGCGCGCCACCATCCGTTCTTACAAGGATCTGCCGAAAAATCTCTATCACATGCAATGGAAATTCCGCGACGAGGTGCGCCCGCGCTTCGGCGTCATGCGCGGCCGCGAATTCCTGATGAAAGACGCCTATTCCTTCGACCTCGACGAAGCCGGCGCCCGCGCCTCCTATAACCGCATGTTCGTGGCGTATCTGAACACCTTCGCCCGCATGGGGCTCAAGGCCGTGCCGATGCGCGCGGACACCGGCCCCATCGGCGGCGATCTTTCCCATGAGTTTATCATCCTCGCCGACACCGGCGAGAGCCAGGTTTTCTGCCACAAGGATCTGATCGACATGCCGGCTCCCGGCCCGGATGTCGACTGGAACGGGAATCTCCAGCCGCTGGTCGATGCAAGAACGCAGCTTTATGCCGCCACCGATGAAAAGCATGAAGCCGCCCGCTTCGAGAAGGAAGTGCCGGAGGGTAAGCGCCTATCCGCGCGTGGCATCGAGGTCGGGCATATTTTCTACTTCGGGGAAAAATATTCCAAACCAATGCGCGCCGTGGTTTCCGGCCCGGACGGCAGCGAGCGCATTATCCAGAGCGGTTCTTACGGCATCGGTGTCTCGCGGCTGGTGGCCGCTATCATCGAGGCCAGCCACGATGAGAACGGCATCATCTGGCCGGAATCGGTCGCTCCCTTCAAAGTCGGCCTGATCAACCTGCGCCCGGGTGATGCCAAATGCGATGCCATGTGCGAACAACTTTATAATGCATTACGTTGGCCAGACGGCATGTCTGTCCTTTATGATGATACCGATGAGCGTGCTGGTGCTAAATTCGCCGCTATGGATTTGATAGGCTTGCCTTGGCAAGCCACTGTCGGCCCAAAAGGCGCTGAAAAAGGCATCGTGGAATTAAAGAATCGTAAGAGTGGAGCCAAACGGGAAGTGCCTGTCCAGACCGCAATACGATTACTTTCATTTAGCGTTATTTCGACTGAGATAGATGAAATAGAAAAAAATGCTGGCTCTCGGATATCGGGGGATGAGGATATTAGGGAAATAATACGTGAAATGAAAAAATAATGCTTTCTCCCTTCGAACGTATGGTCGCTTTTCGCTACCTGCGCGCGCGGCGCGAGGAGGGGCTGATTTCGGTTATCGCGCTGTTTTCGCTGATCGGCATCGCGCTGGGGGTGGCGACACTGATTGTCACGCTGGCGGTGATGAACGGCGTGCGCGGCGAGATGATCCGCAGCATCATCGGTCTCGACGGGCAGGTTAGCGTTTATGCCACCGGTGCGCCGGGCATTGCCAGCTACGACGATGTGATCAGAAGCATTGCCGCCGTTCCCGGCGTTGTCAGCGCTGTGCCCAAAGTCGAGGGGCAGATCATGGCGAGCTACAAAGGACAGGCGGTGGGCGCGATGGTGGCAGGCTACCGCTATGAAGACCTGTTGAAAAAGGATTTATTGGTCAGTCGAATGACTGCCGGAGGTCTGGCGGCGTTCGGGCATGGCGAGGGCGTGCTGATCGGCAGCCGCATGGCCGAAAAAATGGGGTTGCATGTCGGCGACGACATCACGCTGATTTCACCCGAGGGCAGGGCGACGGTGGCGGGCATGGTGCCGCGCGTCAAGGCGTATAAGGTAGCGGGCATTTTTTCCATCGGCATGTATGCCTATGACAACGGGCTGATCGTCATGCCGTTTGAAGAAGCGCAGGTGTATTTCAAGCTCAGGGATAATGGCGGCGACGCGGCGACGATGATCGAGGTGACCGGCGCTGACGCTGATCAGGCGCCGCGGATTACCCGGGAGATCGCCGGCGCGCTGGGGCCGGGTTTCCGCGTCTATGACTGGAAATCTTCCAACAACCATATCTTCCAGGCCGTCATCGTTCAGCGCAATGTGATGTTCCTGATCCTGATGCTGATCATCGTCGTTGCCTCGTTCAACATCATCTCCGGCCTGATCATGCTGGTGCGCGAGAAGGGCAGGGGCATCGCCATCCTGCGCACCATGGGCGCCAGCCGCGGCTCGATCCTGCGCATTTTCCTCGCCTGCGGGGCCAGCGTCGGGTTGCTGGGGACGCTGCTGGGTGTGGCGCTGGGGTTGCTCATCGCCTTCCATACGGAAGAGATCCAGCGCTGGCTGGAGTCGATGATGGGGCATAAGCTCTTTACCGACGAGCTCTATTTCCTGTCGCACCTGCCCTCGAAAGTCGATTTCAATGAAGTGCTGGCGGTGGCGGCGCTGGCGCTGGCGCTTTCTTTCCTCGCCACCATTTATCCGGCGCGACGTGCGGCGTCGCTCGATCCGGCGGAGGCGCTGAGATATGAGTAGCCTCCTCTCCCTGCAGAACGTCACCCGCATCTACGAACAGGGAGAGCGGGCGCTGACCGTGCTGAATCATCTTGACCTGGCTGTCAGGAGCGGTGAGGCGGTGGCGCTGGTGGGGCCCAGCGGTTCCGGCAAATCGACGCTACTGCAGATCGCCGGGCTGCTCGATACGCCGACTTCCGGACAGGTGCATGTCAATGGTGAGGAGATGAGCGGCGCCTCCGACGGGAAACGCACGCGGGCGCGGCGCAAATACATGGGCTTCGTTTACCAGTTCCATCACCTGCTGCCGGAATTTTCGGCACTGGAAAACGTCATGCTGCCGCAGATGATCGGCGGCATCTCTGCAGCTAAGGCGCAGGCCAGAGCGGCGGAGATGCTGGAATCGCTGGGGCTCAAGGATCGCCTCCATCACCGCCCCGGCAAGCTCTCCGGCGGCGAGCAGCAGCGCACCGCCATCGCGCGCGCGCTGATTACCGATCCATTGCTGCTGCTGGCCGACGAGCCGACCGGCAATCTTGATCCGGTGACGGCGGAAGCGGTGTTCGGCCTCCTGCTGCGGCTGACCAGGGAAAGGGGAATGGGTGTGCTGGTGGCCACGCATAACCTCGAACTGGCGAAGCGAATGGACAGGACGGTTAATCTCGAAGGCGGAACGCTGCGCTAGTCAGCGCTGCGTGGTGCGGGCTTCCGGCAGGCGCTCCTGAAATCGCGAATGCGTTGGGAATGCCGTAATAAGCGTAAGGCCGATCTCTCTTTCCCACACTCTCCAGGGGTCATGCAAAGAAACGGTCTTTCCCCACGGTTCCGGCCTTTGGCCCTTGGCGGCGGTGGCGAACATCGACATCAGGGTTCCCGCGACCTCCGCATCGAGATTTACTCCCGTTGCATGTTGTTCAACGGAAGACAAAATTGCCTTGTAATCGAGATGGCGCTGCTGCTCGGCCGGGCGTTCCCGGTTATAGCATTCATACAGCGTTTCCAGTTCGGTGCAGGCGCGCAATAGAGCGGTCATTCCCGGCAGCTGTTCCTGCCTCTCGTCGCCGTTGATCCTGAGATAACAGGAACGTTCGCCGGGGTGCTCCTCATCGGGGAGCGACAGCACGATCTGCAGCTGGTCGAGTGACATGATGCCTCCAATCAGCCGGTTGCGCACTCGGGTGATGTCGGCCGCCGCTGAGTGGATGGCGTATTGCAGGTTGGCCTGCGCCTCAGCGAAGGCCTGGGTAAGCGCGGGATCGTCCGCCGGCGGCTGCGGGATATCATCGGGGCGCGGGAAGGTGCGAGGTGCGTCACCGGGCAATGCCAGCAGAGAGCCGCCGGCAAGGATGCGCTGCAAAAATCGCCGCCGCGTGGGAAGATTATCGCCTGTCACCGATTGCCATCCATTCAGGGTGGAGTATATATGAATGATATCGGATCGTAACCGGTGTTACCACTGTCTTAACGCATGAGTCGCTCGCCTATGGCATCGCCCCCTTTCATCCATTTGCGCGTGCATTCGGCCTATTCCTTGCTGGAAGGGGCAATCAGCCTTAAGGGGCTGGTTAAATGGTGCAAGGCGCAGGGTATGCCGGCGGTGGCGGTGACTGACAGCGGTAACCTCTTCGGCTCGCTGGAATTCTCCATGGCGGCGGTGGAAGCGGGCATCCAGCCGATTATCGGCTGCACGCTTTTTATTCAGCCGGAGCAACGGGAGCGTGGGCTGGGCACGGCGCACCCGAGGCCGGATCAGTTGCTGGCTTATGCGCAGAATGAAACCGGCTGGCGC
The DNA here is from genome assembly GCA_028873275.1 of Pseudomonadota bacterium. Taxonomy (GTDB): domain Bacteria; phylum Pseudomonadota; class Alphaproteobacteria; order Rickettsiales; family SXRF01; genus JABDCD01. Next base: position 6,018 of record JAGWLJ010000024.1, on the reverse strand, counting down.
AACCTGCTGGCGCTGGTCAGCAAATCCTTTTTAACGCCGGCGGGCGGCGGGCACGGCCCTTTGCTGGCTATGCAAGATATCGAGGCCCACGCCGAAGGGCTGATCATTCTCACCGGCGGCATCTACGGCGCTGTCGGCAAGGCGCTGATCGACGGGCAGGACAAGCATGCCGAGGCGTATCTCCAGAAACTGATGCAGATCTTTCCCCGGCGGCTTTATGTCGAGCTGTCGCGCCATGGATTGCCGCAGGAACAGGCAATAGAGAAGCGCCTGATAGAATTGGCCTACCGCCATCACCTGCCGCTGGTGGCTACCAACGACGCGTATTTCGCGGATGCCGACATGTTCGAGGCGCATGATGCCTTCCTCTGCATCGCCGACGGCACCTATGTCAGCGAACCCGAGCGCCGCCGCCTGACCCCCGAGCATCGCTTAAAAACGCCGCAGGAGATGGCGGCGCTGTTCGCCGATATTCCCGAGGCGCTCGCCAATACGGTGGCGATTGCGCGGCGCTGTTCCTTTATCGCTATGCCGAAATCGCCGATCCTGCCCACCTTCACCCGCGAGGGATTGAGCGAGGACGAGGCGCTGCGCCAGCAGGCGGCGGCGGGATTGCAGTCGCGGCTGGAAAATTACGTGTTTACTCCGGAAATGAATGAGGAGGAGAAAGCCGCCAAAGCCGCTCCGTACCGCGAACGACTGGAGTTCGAGCTGGGCGTTATCATCAAAATGAAATTCCCCGGCTACTTCCTTATCGTTTCCGATTTCATCACCTGGAGCAAAGAGCACGGCATCCCGGTGGGGCCGGGGCGCGGCTCAGGAGCGGGCTCGGTGGTGGCGTGGGCGCTGATGATCACCGACCTTGATCCGCTACGTTATGGGCTCTTGTTCGAGCGTTTCCTCAATCCCCAGCGCGTGTCGATGCCGGACTTCGACGTCGATTTCTGCCAGGAGCGGCGCGAGGAAGTGATTCGCTACGTGCAGGAGCGCTACGGCGCCGATCGCGTAGCGCAGATCATCACTTTCGGAAAGCTCCAGGCGCGCGCCGTGCTGCGCGATGTGGGCCGTGTGCTGCAGATGCCTTACGGCCAGGTCGATAAGATCTGCAAGCTGGTGCCGAACAACCCGGCGCACCCGGTGACGCTGGAGGATGCCATCGGCATGGAGCCGATGCTCAAGGCCGCCATCAAGGAAGATGAGACGGTCAAAAAGCTGGTCGATATCAGCCTGAAGCTGGAAGGATTGAACCGCCATGCTTCGACGCATGCGGCGGGCGTGGTGATCGGCGACCGGCCCCTGCAGGAGCTGGTGCCGATGTACCGCGATCCCAAATCCGATATGCCGGTGGTGCAGTATTCGATGAAATACGCCGAGGCGGCGGGGCTGGTGAAGTTCGACTTCCTTGGCCTGAAAACATTGACCGTGCTGTCGCGCACACTGGAGCTGCTCAAGCCTCGTCATATCGAGGTGGATCTGCTGGCGCTGCCGGAAGGCGACAAGAAAACCTATGACATGCTGAGCCGCGGCGAGACGGTGGGCGTGTTCCAGCTCGAAGGCCAGGGCATGCGCGATACCGTCAAGAAACTGCGCCCCGACCGGCTGGAGGACATCATCGCGCTGGTGTCGCTCTACCGTCCCGGCCCGATGGACAATATTCCCACCTATATCGCCCGCAAGCATGGCGAGGAAAATCCGGAATACCTGCATCCGTTGCTGGAGCAGGTGCTGAAGGAAACCTACGGCGTCATCATCTACCAGGAGCAGGTGATGCAGATCGCACAGTTGTTAGCGGGATACTCCTTGGGCGAAGCGGACCTGCTGCGCCGCGCCATGGGTAAGAAGATCCGCGCCGAGATGGAAGCGCAGCGCGATATTTTCGTCAAAAAAGCGGTCGAGCGCGGCGTCAACAAATATCAGGCGGCCAGCATCTTCGACCTCATCGCCAAATTCGCCGAATACGGCTTCAACAAATCGCATGCCGCCGCCTATGCACTGATCTCTTACCAGACGGCCTATCTCAAGGCCAATTACCCGGTCGAGTTCATTGCCGCCTCGATGACTTACGATATGCATAATACCGACAAGCTGGGTGTTTTCCGCGAGGAAGCGTCCCGCTTCGGGATCGCCTTGCTGCCGCCGGATATCAATCGGTCGGAGGTGCTGTTCAGTGTGGAGGTGTCAGGTGCCAGGTGTCAGGTGTCAGAAAAAAGTAAAGCGGAATCCCCGAAACCTGACGCCTGTAACCTGACACCTGATTCTATCCGCTACGCCCTTGCCGCCATTCGCAATGTCGGGGCGCAGGCGATGCAGGACGTGGTGCGGGAGCGTCAGGCCAATGGGCCGTTCAAGGATGTTTTTGATTTTGCCGCACGCGTATCTGCCGAGGCGCTCAACCGCCGGGCGCTGGAGCATCTGATCAAGGCGGGCGCGTTCGATACGCTGCATCCCAACCGCAACCAGCTGCTGACGCATATCGAAAGAATCCTTGCTCATGGTGCTGCCATCCAGCGCGACAGGGACAGCCAGCAGGAGAGCCTGTTCGGCGGTGCGGAAAGCCCCGTCATGCGGGGCCAGAGCCTGCCGGATGCTCCGCAGTGGCCGGCGCTGGAGCAGCTGGAGCATGAATTCTCGGCCATCGGCTTTTACCTCTCGGCGCATCCGCTGGCCGGTTATAAGATGGCGCTCGAAACCATGGCGGTGCTGCCGTCGTCGTCTTTTGCGGAAAAGCTGAGCGGGCAATTCAGGAAGGTGAAGCTGGCGGGCATCGTCACCGGACGCAAATTCAAAGTGTCGGATAAGGGGCGGTTCGCCTTCGTGCAGCTGTCCGATCTCGGCGGCATATTCGAGGTGTCGGTATTCAACGAAGCGCTGCTCAACCAGCAGCGCGATAATCTTGAGCCGGGAAAGATCCTGCTTATCCATGCCGACGCCAAGCAGGACGAGGGCGCACCGCGGCTGATCGCCGAGTCGATCTCGCTGTTCGACGAAGCGCTGATGAAGCGGCAACAGGCAAAAAACTCCGTCGTCCGCATCACCGTCGCCGCGCCGGAGGCGTTGGCGTCGCTGCGCAGCGTGCTTGGCGAACCTAATGGGAACGGCGCGGCGGTCCGGTTGGCGGCGCCGCTGGAAAATGCCTGGACAGCGGATGTGCAATTGCCGGGAAAATATGCCGTTTCCCCGGCGATTCTCGATAGAATCCGGGTGATTAAGGGCGTGGTGGCGGCGGAAGAAATTCCTGCCTGAAGTGGCGCGCCTTAACGGTTTCTTTTCTTTTTGCTGATAATAATCAATAACATCAATAACTTCTTAGTGAAGCCCTTCGCATGCTCGGTGCCATTGGTCTTGTTGTCGTTTTCGGCCTGATTTTCGGCATGTATATCGCCTCAGGCGGTAAGATCGAGATCATCCTCGAAGCGGCGCCGCACGAATTGCCCATGCTGCTGGGAGGTGCCATCGGCGCGTATATGGTGGCTAACAGCGGCACGGTGCTCAAAAGCACGTTCAAGGAGATCATCAAGTCCTTCAAGGGCGCCAAGTGGAAGAAGCAGGATTATCGCGACCTGCTGTGCCTGCTCTTCACCCTGTGCAAGCTGATGAAGTCGAAAGGCCTGATCGCCGTCGAGCAGCATATCGAAAAGCCGCATGAGAGCAGCATTTTCAGCCAGTATCACAACATCGAGCATGACCATTTTGCCATCGACATGATCTGCGATACGCTGAGAACACTCACCATGGGCGTTGAAAATCCCCTGCAGATTGAGGAGATCATCGACAAGCAGATCGAGCGCCATCACCATGAGGCCGCCGCCGCCGGGCATGCGCTGCAGGGCATGGCCGACGGCCTGCCGGCCATCGGTATCGTGGTGGCGGTGCTGGGCGTGGTGAAAACCATGGCCAGCATCAACGAGCCGCCGGCGGTGCTGGGCGGCATGATCGGCGGCGCGCTAGTCGGCACGTTTCTTGGCGTGTTCGTGGCCTATTGCATCGTCGGCCCCATCGCCGCCAAGAACCAGGCGGCGCATAACGAGGAGCAGCAGTTTTATTTTATTATTCGCGACGTGCTGGTGGCGCATCTCAAGGGCATGGCGCCGCAGGTATCGATGGAAATGGGGCGCGCGCAGATTCCCGGCCACTTCCAGCCGACGTTCGCCGAAATGGAAGAGATGACGGCGAATATCAAGGTCGAGGGATAAGCGGTAAATTTGGTCATTGGAATTTCGGTTATTAGAAATATTTTATTCCAATGACCAATTACCGGGATTCCAATTACTGCAATTCATCTACTCCAATCCCCAGGCACCGGCAAATTCCTCCTGCCTTATCGATCAGCTCCTGCAGTTCCTGCTCCGGCGTCGAATCGGCGACGATGCCGCCACCTACCTGAAATTCGAACCGGTTTCCCTGAAGCAGCAATGTGCGGATGACCACCGACAGCTCGGCGCTGCCGTCGCCGCCGAACCAGCCGATGGCGCCGCTGTAAATGCCGCGTTCCAGCGCTTCCATTTCCGTGCACAGCCTGATGGCGGCCAGCTTGGGCGCGCCGGTCATCGAACCGGGCGGAAAGCAGCATTGGACCGCCTCCAGCGTACTGCAATCCGGGCGCTTCCGCCCGGTGATGGTGCTCGACATGTGGTGGATGGTGGCGTGCGACGTCACCTCGAACAGCCGTTCGGTGGCAACGCTGCCAGGGATGCAGGCGCGGGACAGGTCATTGCGCATCAGGTCGGCGATCATCAGGTTTTCGGCTTTATCCTTGGCGCTGGCCTGCAATGCATCACGCGAAGCGGCGTCCTTACCGGCGTCGCTGAAGCGGGGTGCGGTGCCCTTGATTGGGCGTGTGCATATGCGGCCCTCCGCGTCGATGCGCAGGAATAATTCCGGGCTGGAGGAAAGCACATGCGTGTCGCCCAGCCGAAGGAAAGCGCTGTAGGGGGCCGGGCTAACGGCGCAGAGCTTCCTGAACAGGTCGAACGGTTTTGGCGCTTCCGCGAATTCGCCCATGAATTTGCGTGTCAGATTGGCCTGATAGAGATCGCCGGCATGAATGCGCTCAATGACATGAGCCGCTTTATCCAGATACTCCTGCCGTGTCATGTTGGAGCGGAGAGAACTGATTATTCCCTCCCCCGCAGGGGGAGTGTTAGGGTGGGGGCTAATAATGTTCGGACTATCATGCCCCCCTCCCGGCCTCCCCCCTGCGGGGGGAGGAGTTGTTGACCACAGTGTTACCGCCCGCTTTTTGTGGTCGAAATGGTAGACCTGCAGAAAGCGCATCATGCATAAATCCGGCAGTGCCAGCCAGTTGGAGCGGTCGGGCGGCAGTTGCTCCAGGCTATGCTTAAGCCCGTAACTCAAATAACCGAACCATGCGTTATCGAAGGCAGGGCGATCAGAGGTCAGCCGGGCTTCAAGGGCGCAAAAATCCTCGCTCTCGATTTTCTCAAGCAGGCCATGCGCCAGCAGGCTGTAGCGGCCCGAGTAACCGGCCTGTACACCGGAATACAGCAGCGCCCAGTAAGGCTCGTCGATGGCGGCGGCGAGATCGAGCGGCTCGGACCAGGGCAGGGATTGCGAAAACGCCACGGCGTGTGTACCATTGCTGAATCAGGGGTGTTATGAGACGGTTACGGCGGCTTTTCAATCGAATAATGGAATCGCTGGGGCGCAGGCGCGCTTCACGGCCTGAGGATATTCCTGCAAAGCTGGATGCGGCGGCGCTCGAAAACGCCCTGCAGGAAGCGCGCTTTCTGTACGCGCAGGCGGTGGATGTGAAACCCCTGTCGCCCGGCGAATTGCCGCTGCCCAGAAAGGCCGAGGGCGACCGCTAGCGTTTTGCCGGCGTGGTTGGGACAGGCGTGGCAGGCTGAGCAGAGGCAGCATCCGCTTTCAGCACGGAGCCGACATATTCGTTATACATCGCCGTGATATCGTTGACAGGGCGGCCATTGATGGAAACGCCCGAGGTATCGCTGACGATGGCATAAGAGAAATCGTTGCCCACGCCTTTGGCGGGACCGG
>JAGWLJ010000267.1 GCA_028873275.1 Pseudomonadota bacterium | reverse complement strand
CTGCGCCGCCAGCTGGATCTTCGCCTGTCGCAGTTCGAGGGGTTGACGACGCGGCTGGCCGGGCGGCTGCAGCGGCTCCTGATGGCGCGGCAGGCGCGGCATTGGATTTTCGACGAGGAGGACGGGCTGATCGACAGCCGCAAGCTCTCGCGCGTTATCGTCCATCCCGATTACGGGCAGATTTACAAGCGCGAGAAGGACACCGAATTCCGCGACACGGTGGTGACCCTGCTGATCGATAATTCTGGCTCGATGCGCGGGCGGCCCATCACCATCGCGGCGCTCTCCGCCGATATCATCAGCCGCACGCTGGAGCGCTGCGGCGTCAAGGTGGAGGTGCTGGGATTCACCACGCGGGAATGGAAGGGCGGTAACGCCTACAAGCAATGGATCAAGGAAGGGCGCCCCGCTTTTCCCGGCCGGCTCAACGACCTGCGCCACATTATCTATAAGCCTGCCGACATGAGCTGGCGCAAATCGCGTCGCAATCTCGGGTTGATGCTGAAGGACGGCATCCTCAAGGAGAATATCGACGGCGAGGCGATTTTATGGGCCTGCGACCGGCTGCTCCAGCGCCCGGAGCAGAGGCGCATCCTGATGGTGATCTCGGATGGCGCGCCGGTCGATGACAGCACCTTATCCGCCAATGGCGGCAGCTATCTCGACCAGCATTTGCGCGAGGTGATTGCGCTGGTGGAAAACAAGATGCCCATCGAATTGGTGGCCATCGGCATCGGGCATGATGTCACACGTTATTACCAGCGCGCCGTGACCATTTCCGATATCGATAAATTAGGTGAAACGATGACGGAGCAGCTGGTGGAGCTGTTTGGGAGCAATTAATTCAATAATGGCGAAGCAGGTGAAGCAAACATACGATGGAAGGGAGCGTGAGGGCGTCCTATGACAGCTTTTTTTCCCATCACTGCGCCCGCAACACAATCCAGCGCAAGAGCTGTAAGTATGGCTTCCGCCGTGCCTTCAACTAAAACTCCGCCGCGGGCATTCACTGGCGTACGGATATTTAAGCCTTTTACTGTGCCAAGCGCGGCGCCTGCATCGATGGCCGCATCAAGCATGTTCTCCTTCAGAACTTCTTTTTCTGCATAAGTAAGTTGCGTATCAGGAAGTCGCGGCTTTTTTAGTAGAAGAAAAACACCCGAGGGAATTACATCCGAGGACACTGCTTTTCTAAGCGCAATCAGTAAATTGCTGTCTTTAACTTTGCGGACAAGACTTTCAGCGATGTCCATTGATAGCGCTTAGGCAGCCTTTTTTGCCAGCTTTTTCTTGATCTGGCGTTTGAGGCGGGCAGCTTCCGGGGTGAGTTTGCTGGCGTGGTGTTTCAGCAGATAGGCATCCAGCCCGCCGTTATGCTCGATCGAGCGCAGCGTGGCGGCAGTGACGCGCAGGGAGACGCTTACGCCCAGCGCATCGCTGATCAGCGATACATGCTGGAGGTTCGGGAGAAAACGCACATTGGTCTTGCGGTTGGAGTGGGAAACCTTATGTCCGAACTGCGAACCAGTGCCGGTGACTGCGCAACGCCTTGCCATAACTGCCTCTTTGACTTTGAAAGACAGGCTTTTTAAGCGGTTCGGCGGGGGAAGTCAAGCGCTATTCGAGGGCCTCGGCGGCAATCCAGCCGCCGCCCAGCAGCCGGTCGCCGTCATAGGCGACGCAGGCCTGTCCGGGCGACACCGCACCCTGCGGCTCGCGAAAGCGGATTCTGGCGCGATTTCCGTCGAGTAATTCAATATGGGCCGGCGTGCCGGGATGGGCGGAGCGGAGCTTGACGATGATTCCCTCCCCTGTAGGGAGAGGGTTAGGGTGGGGCCTGATGGTGTTCGGACTATCATGCCCTCCTCCCGGCCTCCCCCCTATGGGGGGGGGAGAAGAAAGCCAGTTGCACTCCCTGATAATAAAACTCCGCACCAGCAACGCCTCTTTCGGCCCAACAATCACCTGCTTTTTTGCGGCGTCGAGCCTGATGACATAGAGCGGTTCAGCGGCGGCGATGCCCAGCCCTTTGCGCTGGCCGACTGTGTAATTGATAATGCCGTCATGGCAGCCGATTACCGTGCCGTCCATATGCACGATCTCGCCTGGCTCGAGCGCACCGGGGCGCAGTTTTTCGATGACTTTGGCGTAGCCGCCGGTGGGGACGAAGCAGATATCCTGGCTGTCAGGCTTGTCGGCGACTTCCAGGCCGAAGCGGGCGGCAAGCTGGCGCGTTTCGTCCTTGCTTTTGAGGTGGCCGAGCGGGAAGCGCAGGAAATCCAGCTGCTCGGGGGTGGTGGCAAA
>JAGWLJ010000023.1 GCA_028873275.1 Pseudomonadota bacterium | reverse complement strand
AGGCTTCTGGTGCCTGCCGGTGTGGGTGGCCAGACGGCTAGGGAAAACTGTATGGCGCGACCGGCTGGTGCGGCTGTGCTATAAAGGCATTCTTCCCATTCTCGGCGTGCATTTGAAAACAACCGGCAGGCTGGACGAGGGGCGGCCACTGCTGGTGGTCAGCAATCATCTTTCCTATCTCGATGTCTGTATCTTGGGCAGCCAGGCGCCGGTGCGCTTCACGCCCAAAAGCGAAATCGCCAGCTGGCCGTTGATCGGCGGCATCTGCCGCTTATGCGGTGATGTGTTCGTCGACCGCCGTCCCGACAAGGTCAGGGAATCCGGTGACGCGCTGCGGGCGGCGCTGGCCCGTGGCGAAGCGGTCAGCCTGTTTCCCGAGGCGACCACCGGCAACGGGCGGCACCTGCTGCCGTTTAAATCCGGCTTCTTCAGCCTGGCTGAGGAACCCGTGGGCGAGCGCGAACTGCTGGTGCAGCCGGCCGCCATCGCCTATACGCGCATCCGCCGCCTGCCGGTGGACAGCACGCAATGGCCGCTGCTTGCCTGGTACGGCGACATGCCGCTGGTGCCGCATCTGTGGGAATTGCTGAAGCTGGGCTCAGTGTCCGCCGAACTGGTGTTCCTGCCTGCCACGACTCTCAGCGAGCATGGCGACCGCAAGCATCTGGCGGCGCATTGCCGGCATGCCATTGCCGCCGCCCTTGCATCGGTAAGGGAGGCGGCGGTCGGAAGAAAATAACGCCTTGTTTTGCCGTTACTAATTAGCTTGCCAGCCAGTCATAATTAACTAAATATTAAATAGCCGCGGTTTATAATAAGCAATTACTCCTAAAGGAGAATTCTTATGGTTTCGGCTATCGATGCAGCGGTTTCTGGTTTGAGTGCCGGAGAAGCGCGCTTGCAGGTCAACGCCAATAACACCGCCAATCAGCTTTCTCCCCAATATGCGCCGCAGCAGGTTGATCAGGTTTCGCTCGGCAATGGCGGCGTGCTGGCAAAATCAAAAAACGTTACACCGGCCGCAATCAGTGTGCCCGATACCTCCAATCCCGGCGCGACAGCCCAGCTTCCCGATGTCGATATGGCACAGGAGAGGGTAAATCAGTCGATCGCTACCTATGATTTCAAGGCCAATCTGAAAACGATCCAGGTTGCTGGCAATATGCAGCAGAGCCTGCTCAATATGGTGACTTAGCGATGGGGGGATTGTTTTTTCAGCTCGTGGCGTAATTTATTGAGCTGTTCGCGCAAGGGGGAAGCCGGAACTAAACTGCCCAGCTGGCTGTCCTGAATATCCATAGCCAGAGGGGGATGAGTACTGACCGTGTGTATGTTATCGTTTTCGCCCATGCGTATCCAGAAACTAATGTTATTTAACTTTTATACCATAATCCATGCGGCGGCGCAAACGGCAATTGAGCATAAGCGGAATAATAAAAGCCAGCATTTGACTAAAATATTCCGGACCATTTAGAACATTCACAGGCGATACGGAAAGGGCAGGAACGGCAGAGAATGACAGGCACCGCAGCGCATATATTCGAGCAACTGCCCATTCCGCGCCGGGAGCTGGCGGTATCGGGCAATCGCTACCGCGTGTATAAGGACGCAAAGGACTTCATGCTGGTGGAAGCCTTAAATGCGCTCGAGGCCTTCAAGTCGAGCGGTCTGCCGCAGGCATATCGCATCGAACGCGATGGCATTTATCTCCAGAATGTCCTCGACCTGAAAACATTAGCGCCATTGGCGGCAGCACCGGCTGATGCTGCGGTTCCCGTGGCGGAAGCTGCGGCCGCTCCAGCCGCCGAGCTTTCCGGGGATGACGTAAACAAGCTGTTGGACGCTCCCGCTACCGCCGCGCCTTAAACGGCCAGATCATCTGCCCTATAAAGTGGTCGGGGATATTGCTGCCGGGGACGCCGTAATGCTCCGGCCGGCGGCCTTCCGGCATGTAGAACGTCCCGAAAACGATATCGAGCAGCGGGAAAGTGGGCGCAAAATTCTTGTCCATGCCTTCCTCCTGCGCCGTATGGTGCCAGCGATGAAACACCGGGCTGGCGAATACGTATTTGAACGGGCCGAACGTCCAGTTGAGGTTGGCGTGCACCATCGCCGAATACATCATGTTGACCCCGCCCATGATGGCGGTCGCCTCGGGAGAAAAACCAAGGAACAGCATCAGCACGTCCACCAGTGTGAAGGTAAGCCAGACATTGACGGGATGGAAGCGGTAGGTGGACAGCCAGTCGACATGCGATGATGAATGATGAATGGCATGAAAACGCCACATCGTCCTGCCGTGAAACCAGCGGTGTGTCCAGTATAGCAGAAGGTCGGAGAGCAGGAATACCGCGGCGGCCTGCAGCCACAGCGGAAGGGCGCCCAGAGGGCCGTAGCCGCTGCGGAGATAGTGCTGAATGCTGTCATTCGACTGGCTGCGGAAAATAAAAAACACTCCGGCGCCAATGAACAATATCCGAACGAAGCGGGTGAAAACGGGCAGAATGAAAAAATAGGCGATATCCGTCCATGAATCCTTGCGCCACCAGGCCTGACCGGGATTACAGGGCAGCAATCTGCCCAGCAGGGTGAACGTTACGAAAAAGCCGCACAGCCAGATGGCAAGGATAGCGCTGGAAGAGAGGATGGTATTGACTATGGAAGCCATGCAGAGAACGTAGCACCGCTCTCTTTATAATTGGTGAACGAAACGGAAAGCGGTGCAAAAAATAAAACCCTCCGCAAGCAGAGGGTTCTATTACGATATATGCTATACGGATTAGCGCAGATTGCCCGAAACCGTGGTGAAAGTGCCCGACAGGTTCGTGCCCACCGCCGTCATGGCAGCAATGGCGGCGACTGAAATCAGGGCGGCGATCAGGCCGTATTCAATGGCTGTGGCACCGGCTTCATCTTTAAAGAGGTTCATGAGGGTTTTCATAAGGAACTCCATATAAGAGAATGTGCTGAATCAATCAGCTAAGGTTCAGTGTAATAAATGTACCAATACAGAGCAAGGAAAATATAATTAAAAATCAGTTAGTTTGCCGTTACTATTGCCATAAATTTGATTTAAATTTTAATAAAAATTCGATAAAACCCTCTTTATTGCCGGATAGTTACGGGATTCCAGATGCTTTATCCCTATGCCCTTATTTTCTTCCCCAGTGCGCCGCCAGCGCGTCTAGCGCATTGCGGAGCGACAGAATCCCTTTTTCAGCAGCTGCTATCTGGCGGGCGGTTTGCGCATACAGAAAATTGGGACGTTCATTATGGATGCAAATGCTTAGAGCCAATGCGACATTGCTGCCGGCGGCCAGTATGCGCATGGCGTCATGGTATTCTTTTTCGCGGGATGAGCGCCATTCGGGATCGTCCGTTTTTATTTCCCGACCTCCGAAATGGGAAGGATCAACGGCGCGCACGCCCGGCGCGCCGTAACGCAGGGTGTATAGCCAGCGCAGGTGAATGCCGCACCAGTGCTGCTCGCGGGTGATGATGTTGCGCGCCAGGCAGAGATCCAGCGTCTCCGCCGTTTCTCCCTTGAGGCGCTTCATGATCAGCTCCGGTGTTCCCGTATCCGTGCCGCGATGCACGCTTCTCGGCCGGCCCCGGCGGCGGGAGAAGCTCAACACCGCGGGGCGGAACTCCAGACCATAGGATTCTGTACCCATTAAAGGATTCCTTTGAAAAGTGGTAAACGGAGGGAGTTTATTGCTCTGAGCAAGCCCTGGCCCATGGACCGGGAACGACTTTAGCGACGTTATCCGGATTTAACGTCTGCCGGACGGCTTCCTTTATGCGCCTGCGATAAGCCTTACGTTCAAGATAGCGTTTGCCCTTTCCCGCTTCGGCGCGCCATGGAACCGGCGCTGCGAGTGCCTTCTTGGCTTTGCGTCTTACATAAGCCGGATCAAGCCCGGCGCACAGGCATACCATGGCAAAATCCTTGCTGTTGCTTGTCAGCCAGCAGATCGCCTCGTGTTTCTGATAGGAGGCTTCAGCGGTTTTTGCCTGGCTCAGGGCATCCATCATCGCCTGCGTGATCACTGCCACCCACAGGGCCATTTCCCCTTTCGCATGATTATAAGGCTCATCAAGCCAGGCCAGACCGGTCTGCCGGTCGGATCGCCGTCGAAGGCGGCCGGAGGATAAGGGTTTCCTGACCGGTTTGCCTTCATCGCCGAAGCCGATGCCTTGTGTCATACTGAAACTCTCCCTGTTTTTTGAGTATTGTGTTAGGACGTTTTATGCGTCGATTTGTAGCATTATTGGATTTATCAGAGCGCGGCAAAAGATATATCCAAAAAAAGTTGACTGGAAGGGTAAATTAAAAAATAAATTTTCAATTATGAAAAATGCATGCGGCATTAAACCGCTGCAAGCGTAATAAAGAACCGTTTAATTATTGCTGAAGCCGGTGCCGTAGTTAGCGGTCAAGCGCTGACGACGCTCAATCTCGCGTTGCTCAAACGAGATCGGCTCATGTGCGCATGCGAGGGAATCCAGATTTGCTTCTATGGATTCTTCTTCATCGCCATCCAGTTCAAGATCGTCGTCGAAATCTGATCCATGCTCTTCGAATACCCGGCCGTCGAATCCTTTGCGATCGGCATCCAGCAATTGCTTCAGCGACAGCTGGTCGGGATTATATCTTTGACGAATCTGGGACAGCACGTAGGACGGCAGATTGTCCATGATATGTTGCCGCTGCTGATCCTCGAACGCCAGCGCCAGCACATAACGCTGCTGCTTCTTTGCGTTCAGATAATCCGGTTCCGTCGATGCGCTGATCATATGAGTTCACTTTAGCAGAAGCGCTACCAAACGGTATGACATATCAGTGAAATCCATTGTTACGGAAATGTGACAAGGGAGGGACGCATTTTATCCTCTTCCGGGCCCGGGCGTAACGGGTTATGAAGATAATGTATTATAATATTTTATCGGATTTATGCTTGAGATTTCGCCTGCTGGAAGCAATATTGAGCAGCTGAGAGCGGTTACCCGCAAAATGCTGACCCGGCTTGAGGGTTGGATGGACAGGCCCGTGCCGAGGAAGCGTATCGACGCGCGGCAGCAGGCCCATGACTGGCTGTTCGGCAAGGCATCGCTCATGGAAACACTGATGATGCTGGTGGAGGTGATGCTCAAGCTGGAACAGGCGGGCATCATGCCGCCAGCGCAGGATGCTTCGTTTCCGTCACCAGAGCTGTCCCCCGCCGATGTGGCGCTGGTGGAGGCCTTCATCGCCCGCCTGCGCGCTGCCCAGGCGCTGCCGCCCGCCCGCTGATATTTACGCGATCATTATTTTTACGGCTGTCCGCATGGCGGCAGAGCAGGAGCATTATGCCCGAATGGTTCGACCATCTTCTGACCCACGATTTACCTACGTTCATCGGCAAAACCATTGCGACCACCGACCCCGGCACCACCTATCTTCCCAACTGGCATATCGACCTGATCGCCGAGTACCTGCAGGCCATCGAGAGCGGGGAAATCACGCGACTCATCATCAATATGCCGCCGCGATCGCTCAAATCGGTCAGCGTCAGCGTGGCGTGGCCCGCCTGGCTTTTGGGCCATGATCCGGCGAGGAGAATTCTTGCCGCCAGCTATTCCTCGGCACTGGCCCTCAAGCATTCCATCGATTGCAGGGCCGTTCTTGCCTCGTCGTGGTACCGGCGGGTTTTTCCGGACATGCTGCTGGCGCGCGACCAGAACGAAAAATCCAAGTTCATGACGACACGGCGCGGCTACCGCATGGCCGTTTCCGTCGGCGGCGGCGTGACAGGGGAGGGAGGGAACTTCCTGATCATCGATGATCCGCTCAGCCCTGCGCAGGCGATGAGCGCGTCTTCGCGCAACCAGGTAAATGATTGGTTCGATCACAGCTTCGTTAGCCGCATTGACGACAAGCAAAGGGGAGCGATCGTGTTGGTCATGCAGCGTCTGCACCTGCAGGATCTGGCCGGATACCTGCTGGCAAAAGGCGGCTGGCAGCATCTCAGTCTGCCGGCCGTGGCGCCGATGCCGCATCATCATGATTTCGGCCGCGTGCATAAATTCCGCGAGGCAGATGAATTGCTACATCCGATGCGTGAAGATGAGGAATTGATTGAACGCGCCAAAATAGAACTGGGAAGCGCCGCGTTTTCCGCACAGTACCAGCAGCAGCCCTTGCCTGAGGAAGGTGCCATGGTGCGGGCCTGGTGGATCAGGCGCTATGAGGCGCCGCCGCTTCCTGCGGACCGGCGCGTGCAGAGCTGGGATACGGCGATCAAAAGCGGTATGCAGCATGATGCCAGCGCCTGCCTGACCTTCGCCGAAAGCGAGGGGCATTGCCATCTTCTCGACGTTCAGCTGCTGCGCTGCGAATATCCTGATCTCAAGCGGGCGTTTTACGCGCTGGCAGAACGGTGGCAGCCACAGGCCATACTGATCGAGGACCGGGCCAGCGGCCAGCAACTGCTTCAGGATGTGCGCCGCGAAAGCCATCTTCCGGTCATCCCCATACAGCCCAGGGGCGATAAGATCACCCGCTTCGCCGCAGTTTCCGCCATGATCGAGGCGGGCAAGCTGCTGCTTCCCGCGCAGGCGCCATGGCTGAGCGATTTCGAAAGCGAGCTTTTCGCTTTCCCCTCCGGCGCGCATGACGACCAGGTAGATGCGCTGGCACAGTACCTCGACTGGCTGCGAAGTTCATTATGGGAAAAGCTAAGGATACGTAGAATATGAAAAAAGTAATATTAACCTATTATTAAATTTACTGCCTTATTATAGTTAAAAATTAAATTGATTATTATAGCGGGTCGTCAATGTCGGAAGTCATCGGCAACTGGGTGGAGAAAGCCAAAGCGGCAGGCGCTGCTAATGCGCCGGTCAATGGCAGCGGCATCCGCGTCATTCGCCGTGAACAGCCCCGCGGCAAGGGGAATGTCATTCTCGATCTGGCCGAAAAAATCCGGCCGTGGCTCATGCAGATGGCCGAAGGCGTACGGGACAAGAATGGTCTGGCTGTGCAGCCGCCGCATGTGCGGGCGGTAGCATTAAATCTGGCTCAACGCATCGTCAAAGAACAAGAAGCGGAAGCCAATGGATAACAGGGAGTGGGTATGGCTATCACGGGAGCACGAATCAAGGCATTGCTGAATGAGATTGATGAGGAGGGCTGGGTTAAGAACGCTCAGCAGCGCGATCCGAAGAAATTCGACCATTGCTGCAATGAAATAAGCGCAATAGCATCGCTGGCTCCGGATAAATCGCCCGGACGAGGCAGATAAAAATCGCTAAGCAAAAACCAGCCTCCGGGCTGGTTTTTTATTGTTTCAGATTTTTTTCATGCGGGACGATTTTTCCTCTTCCTGAACATACCGTCCGATCGCATATTCTTAAATATACGCTGACAATCGTGTGACGGCGGCGGTGGCTCGCCGCTTTTTCTTTTCCATCGCATAGGAGACAGGCATGACTGCAACGCAGGCGGATCGCGCGCGTTCCTCTTCCATGGCCGGCAAGCTACGCCGCTTCTTCGGACGCACGGCGGGAAAATCGGGCAAGAGCATGGCGCACAAGGACCTGTTCACCGATGCGCTGCTCTATTCGCCCTCGCGCTCCTATATGGTGATGCCGGGCCAGCCGGTGTGGATGGACCGCAATTATTATCAGTTCGCGCTGGAGGCTTACGTCCGCAACGTTATCGCCCACCGGGCCATGAGCATGGTGGCGGGCGCGGCGGCTTCCGTGCGCCTCAAGCTCTATGCCATCGGGGCTAAAGGCATGCGCCGCGAAATCAAGGCGCACCCGGTGCTGGATATTTTAAGGCAGCCCAATCCCACGCATGCGACCGGCGAATTTTTCCAGGCGCTGCATCAATATAGGCTGATCAGCGGCAACGCGTTCATCCAGGCCGTCGGGCCTAAGGATGCGCATCCGCAGGAGCTGCACCTGCTCCGGCCCGACCGCATGGCGGTGATCGCCGGCAAAGGGACCATGCCCTCTGGATATCGCTATACAGTTAATAACCAGAACATGGATTTTCCGGTCGACCGCATTACCGGTCGATCGCGCGTACTGCACCTCAAGAATTTTCATCCGCTCAACGACTGGTATGGCTTGTCACCGGTGGAAGCGGCGGCCTACAGCATCGACCAGCATAATCAGGCAGGAGCATGGAATCAGGCATTGCTGCAGAATGGTGCGCGTCCGAGCGGCGCGCTGGTCGTGCGGCCCGAATCCAGCGGTGGAGGTACGCTCTCCGATGACCAGTATAACCGCGTCAAGATGCAGATCGATGAGCAGTTTACGGGAGCAGCCAATGCCGGGCGGCCGATATTACTCGAAGGCGGGCTGGACTGGAAGGAAATGAGCCTCAGTCCCAAGGATATGGATTTTATCGAGGCCAAGAATTCTTCCGCCCGCGATATCGCGCTGGCTTTCGGCGTGCCACCGCAGCTGTTAGGCATTCCCGGCGACAATACTTATTCGAATCTGCAGGAGGCGAGGCTGGCGCTGTGGGAGCAAACGGTCATCCCGCTGGTTAAGGCTACGACCGATGCGCTCAACAGCTGGCTGATTCCCATGTTCGGCGAACCGCTCGATTTATGTCCCGATACCGATAGCATCTCCGTACTGGCGCTGCGCAATCAGGCCATCTGGGATCGCGTGGAGAAAGCCAGTTTCCTGACTGAAGATGAAAAACGTGTTGCGGTGGGGTATGGACCGCTGTCTAAAGCTGCGGCTGCGGTTCAATCTGCCGAGTAACTACTTCTGCGCTACCAGTCGCGGGCGGCTATCGTTGTAAATAACGTAAACATGTGTGCCTTCGCGCAGAGGGGGATTATCCGTCTGCACCACGGAGACTATGTCGGTCTTCGTGCCGACATTGGAGGACAGGGTCATTTCCTGCTCGATGCCGGTTTTGCTGCCGACGGCGACTTTCTTTCTTACATCGTCATATTCCTGAATGTACTGCTTATCCAGCTTGACCAGGTATTCCGTGCCTTCCTGCGTATTGAGCTCATCCTGGATGTAAGCGCCGGCCACCGCGCCGATAATGGCGCCGCCGATATCGGCGGCGATATTGCCCGTGCCGCGGCCAACCTGTGAGCCCGCGCCTAGCCCGGCTGCGCCGCCGACGAGGCCGCCGGCAGTGTTGTCCTGCAGCTTGTCATGCGCTTTTACCGTGACAGTGCGAGCGGAGATGATGGTGCCCTCCAGCACTTTGCCGGGAGTGGAACTGTCGGTGTAAACGTTTGAGGACATGTTTTTGGCGCAAGCGGTCAGAAGCGTGGCGCAGAGAATAATGGAAAGAGCCGAGCGCATATCCATCTCCGATTATGGTGGCTATGGAGTAAACCTCAGGCGATGGGTTGGCAAGCATAAAGCACGCATAAAGATAATGGTAATGGGTTGCATTCATCGGAAAATACCATCAAAATGCGGATGATTTAAAAAGGATGCATCGATGCCGTGGCGCAATACCCGAGAGACTTACGGAAGCGTTGCCAAGACTCTGCACTGGCTGATCTTCCTCATGATCGCAGGCATGCTGACCGTCGGATTCATCATGACGGATATGCCGAATAGCCCCGATAAATTCAAGCTGTACGGGTTGCATAAATCCTTCGGGATTTCCGTGCTGGCGCTGGTGACGTTGCGGCTGCTGTGGAAAGCCGCCAATATTCAGCCGGTGTTGCCGGACGGCATGCGCGTGTGGGAAAAGTGGGCTGCGCATGCCGGACATGCCTTGCTCTATGTGCTGATTATCGCCATGCCGTTTTCCGGATGGGCAATGTCTTCGGCGGCCGGGCTGCCGGTGTCGGTGTTCGGGTGGTTTACCGTGCCCAACCTGGTGGCGCCCGATAAGGCGCTGAAGCACGATTTGCAGGAACTGCACGAAACCCTGGCATGGGTGCTGATTGTGGCAGTGACGCTGCATGTGCTGGCGGCGCTCCTGCATCATTTTTACTATAAGGATAATGTGCTGCGCCGGATGCTTCCGTTTTGCCGAGGGAATGATGCGCAAGACGCTGATAGCGGCTGCTAGCTTTTTTCTGCTGGCATTTCCCGCCGTGGCGGAGGTTCCAGCCTATACGCTGGTCAAGGATAAAAGCGTTCTGAAATTTATCGCCACGCAGAATGGCGCGCCGGTGGAAGGGCAGTTCAGGGATTTTACGGCAGATATCCGTTTCGATCCCAGCCAGCTGGAGCAAAGCGGCGTCACCGTCGAAGTGGCGACCGGCAGCGTAACGGTGGCCAATGAAGACATTGCGCAGAATGTCAAGACATCGGACTGGCTGTCGGTAGAGGCGTTTCCCAAAGCGGTATTTACAAGCAGGAAAATTTCCCGCGCGCCTGGTGCCGATCACTACCGCGCCGATGGGGATTTGACGCTGCGCGGCAAAAGCGTGCCGGTGACGCTTGATTTCCAGATCGAGCATCTCGATACGCATTCTGCCATTGCCAACGGCAGCGTCATGCTGCGCCGCAATGATTTCGGCGTCGGCCAGGGAGAATGGGCGCAGGCGGATGTGATTAAAAACGACGTGCGCGTTGAATTCCGCGTGGTGGCGGAGAAAAAATAATCATTGGTTATTTGTCATGGGTCATGGGTATGGCGTCATGACCATCGCCATGACGCATGACTTTATAGGTATTCCCATGCATTACGAAAAGAAGATCAGCGCTTCCATGCGCGAACGCAAGAAACTTGCCTGCGCCCTGGAGCTGAAATCGCTGAGCGAGCAGGGACGGTTTGCCGGCTATGCCAGCGTGTTCAATATCGTCGATAACCAGCGCGATATCGTGCTGCGCGGCGCGTTTGCGCAGACACTGAAAGGCCGTACGGGTGAGGTCAAGCTGCTGTGGCAGCATCAGCAGGAAGAGCCAATCGGTGTCTTCGAGCGCATTTTCGAAGACCGGCGGGGGCTTTATGTCGAGGGTACGCTATTGCTTGACGTAAGCCGCGCCAGGGAAGCGTATGCACTGCTCAAAGCGGGCGCGCTTAAAGGACTTTCCATCGGTTACTCGCCGGTGCGGTATACCATCGAACATAAGACGGGCGTCCGGTTGCTGGCGGCGGTTGATTTGTGGGAGGTGAGCCTGGTGACT
>JAGWLJ010000266.1 GCA_028873275.1 Pseudomonadota bacterium | reverse complement strand
GTGGTGATGTAATCCGGGCGGCGGTTCTGGTAGTCGAGATAGTAGGCGTGCTCCCAGACATCCATGGTGAGGATGGCCTTCTGGCCGTGCGCCAGCGGCAGGTCGGCATTGCCGGTCTTGGTGACTTTGAGCTTGCCGCCGTCTAAGACCAGCCACGCCCAGCCGCTGCCGAACTGCGTCGCCCCGGCCTGCTTGAATTCTTCCTTGAATTTGTCGTAGCTGCCGAAATCCTTTTCGATGCGCTTGCCGATCTCGCCCGACGGCGCGCCGCCGCCATGCGGCTTCATGCTGTTCCAGTAAAACGTGTGGTTCCACACCTGCGCGGCGTTGTTGAAGACGCCCGCCTTGGCGGAATCCTTCGCTACTGCCTTGATGACTTCCTCCAGCGGCTGGCCGGCCAGCGGCGTATCCTTCACCAGCTTGTTCAGGTTGTCGACATAGGCCTGGTGGTGCTTGCCGTAATGGAACGACAGGGTATTGGCCGAGATGTGCGGCGCCAGCGCGTCCTGTGCATAGGGCAGGGGCGGAAGGGTGAAGGTCATGGTGTCCTCTTTGCGTGCGGGTTGCATAAGACTCTCCTTGGTTGTGGGATTCGTAACGAGTAGTATGCCCCTTACGGTAAAAATTCAATCAGAAATCCCATGTTTTCCTATTGTGCCGATCTGGTAAAGCGCCACCGCCGCGACGATTTCCTGCAAAGCCTCTTCGTGCCGGCGGAGGCGCGGGAGACGATGCTGGCGCTTTATGCACTGAATGCCGAGCTTTCGCAGGTGCGGGATAAAACCGGCGAAGAGCTGATCGGCCAGGTGCGGCTGGCGTGGTGGCAGGAGGCGGTGAGCGCCATTTACGATGGCCATCCGCCGCGCGAGCAGCCAGTGCTGCAGGCGCTGGCGCAGGTGACCGGGCATGTGCCGCAGGAACCGCTGATGGCGCTGATAGACAGTTACCGCGAATATTTTCCTGAGTTGCCGGATGTCGAAGCGGCGATGGATGAACTTGCGCTGGTGCTGCTGCGCGCCATTTCCCCGCAATCCGAACCCGGCTGGCAGAAGGCGAAATCCATGATTGCAAAACACCGAAAGCGTTACGGCGACGGTAGAAACGGCTGGCTCAATCTCAAATTACTGATTGCAGGATAGCGAGCGCTTCCTGATGCAATTTTTTATTTCCCGCCGCCATCACGCGCCCGTCGGAACGTAGTGTTAATGGCCTTCCGTTCCAGTCGGTAATCACGCCGCCCGCGCCTTCGATGACGGGCACGTGCGCGCAGAAATCGTAGGGTTTCAGGCCGCTGTCGATGAAGAGGTCGATATGGCCGCTGGCCACCATCGCATAGCCGTATCCGTCGCCGCCGATGACGGTGTGGACGCACGCCTTGCGGATGTGATCAAATGCCGCCGCTTCCGCGGGGTTGAAATAATACGGCGCGGATGTGGTGGCAATAACCGCTTGTGATAATTTCTTGTCATTCCCGCGCAGGCGGGAATCCATCAAAGGCGCGTCTGCGCCGGAAACGGTTTTTTGTCCTTGCTCCGCAAGTAAAGATGGATCCCCGCTTTCGCGGGGATGACAGTATGTGGTGGGTTTTCCGCTCACGCCTACCCACCGTTCCTTAGTAATCGGCTGGTCAACGATGCCGAGAATGGGGACGCCGTCCTTGGCCAGTGCGATGAGCGTGGTGAAGGTCGGATAGCCGGCGATGAAGGCGCGTGTGCCGTCGATCGGGTCGAGCACCCATTGATACGGCGATTCGGGGCGCGCGTTGCCGAATTCCTCGCCGACGATGCCGTGATCGGGAAGCGCCTGCTCGATGAGCGCGCGCATGGCCTGTTCCGCTTCGCGGTCAGCAATGGTGACGGGGCTTTGATCGGCCTTGGCATCCACCGGCAGCGGCGAACGCCAATAACGGCGCGAAACTTCGCCCGCCGCGTCGGCCAGCCGGTTGGCCAGGGAAAGAAATTCATCCATCGCTTGCAAAATCGCTTTTCTCCATTGATGTTAGAGGCATGGACATTCATGCCTCGATTCGCGCCTTCCTGCAACAGCAGAGCATCGCCCCCGTGCGGGAAAGGGAGCTTATCACCAAGGCCGGCGTCGTGCCGTTCTTGCGCGACCCCCTGCGGTTTTACCTGATGAAGCCGGTGGCGCGTCACAAAGATTTGCCGCCGCCGAAATTCCAGATCGGCAAGGGCACGCGGATGATGCGGGTGGGTGGCGAATGGCAGGATATCGATGTCTCGGTGCCTGCGGGCGCGGAAACCGAGCACCTTGCCGAGACGGCGCTGCGCGAGGGGATCGAGGAATTGGGATT
>JAGWLJ010000265.1 GCA_028873275.1 Pseudomonadota bacterium | reverse complement strand
TTCCTGGTCAAGCAGGGCAGGGACGTGGTGGTGGCAAGGATTGACCTTTCGGGGATGGACGATGTCATCAACGTATTGTCGGCGCGCGCCGAAACGGTGGCCATGCTCGACGAGATACGCGCCGAGGTCGGCGATGCGCCCGAGGCGTGGATGGCGCCCTTCCAGGAACGCGTGCGATTGGAGAAGGAGAAGTTCGCTGCCAAAGATGCCAAGAAATAAGCTCTGGCTTTTACTTCTGTGCCTCGGGGCCTTTTCCTGGGCGCCGGCGCCTGCCTATGCCTATAATTTCATTTATCCCACGATTCTTCAAGACAATACGACCGGCCTGTCCTGCCCCGGCGCCGGTGTCGCCGAGTGCCAGAGCGTGCTGGCCAGCACATCGATAGACAATGTCAGCGTCTGCCCGGGACCAGGGCTTACGCGCGCGCTGATTCCCTGCATCAAGGAAACGATCGTCACCGCCGTCAATAATTTCCTGGTGCCTTTTTCCCTGGCGCTGGCAAGCACGGTGGGCGCCGCCTGCATGCTGGCGGTCGTGCTATGGGGAGCGCTGGTGGCGACGGGAAAAGCCAGCGCCGTCTGGCGCGACGCCATGATGCTCTTCCTCAAAATCGGCGCCATCGTGATGGTCACGGTCAATTTCGGCGGGTTGTTTCCCATTTTGCTCGACTGCATGGATTACATGATTTCGGTGGTCACTTCCTACGCCACCAATTCCGTCGCCATTGCCTTCTGCGCCAACGATCCCAGCTATGGGGGCATGTTCCGGCTGCTGATCGCCAGCGATGCCACTTATAATCCTTCCTACCTCATCTGGGATTATCTCGATTGCTCGCTACAACTGCTGCTGGGCGGCATTTTCTCGCCGCTGACGCTGATACTGGGCATTATCGGCTTCATCGTGTGCTGCCTGTTTTCCAGCTCGGCCGGGTTTTTCATTGCCTTGATGCTGATCATTCTGCTTATCATGATCATCGTGGCCATCGCGCGCACGGTGTTCATGTATATCTTTGCCTACATGGCGCTGGCCATCATGGCGCTGATTTCTCCTTTGTTCACGCCCCTGATTTTATTCCGCCCCACCAAGGCGTATTTCGCCAAATGGTTCCGGCTGACTGCCGCGTTCGTCTTGCAGCCGATCATTATTTTTACCTACCTGGCCATGCTGCTGGCGGCGTTCGATACCGTGGTCTTCACCGGCCCGGATTCACTTTTCCGCGCCATCGCTTATGATAATAATCAAACCACTATCGATATTAACGGGCAGCTGGTGCCATATAATGTTGATACGCCGGGATTTGAAATCGGCGCCTGGGTTTTCAACTCGGGAGCTTACGTGCCTTCCAATGCCATCGATCCCATAGGCGTCAATATCGACCCGCAAGCGGCGATGCGCACTCTTGGCATGGGTGGAGCGCCCGGCGGCGCCATGGGGCTGCAGGTGGCAGCCGCCCTCAAGATGCAGGCCAGCAGTTGGCTGGCAACCCTTACCAATCCCTTCGGCATACTGGGCAACATGGGCATCGGCATTAACCCGGCAACGGGCCAGCCGGATCAGAATTTTCTTAATTTCGCCAGTATCGAGATGCCGACCACCGCGATTAACTGGCAATGGCTGGCCGCCATCAATAATACCGATTCGACCACTTACCTGATCAACTTGTTCCTGGTCGGTTTCATGGCACTCATTACCGGATATATTTTCTGGACGATGCTCAACGCATTGCCCTTTATCAGCGCCGCCGTTGCCGGCAAGCCGGTCGGTCCGGGCGCATTCGGCGAAGGCAAACTTCTGGGCGACTTTACGGGATCGGGGAGGGAAAGCCAGCCCAAGCTTGGCTGGTATCCGCAGCCGCCGCCGGCGGGGTTCGGATGATTATGAAACCCGCTCTTCTTTCCTGTCTGCTCATCGCGCTGTTTTGTTTCTGCCTGCCGCGGCCGGCCTACGCGCAGCTTGATATCGACACCTGCGCTACGAACTATGCCGGTGTGCCAAATCCGGTGCTGCTTTCCTTTCCCGGCGTGCCGAGTTTCGGCACCAGCGATTTTACCTCCAAGGTGGTGTTCTGCGTGCAGAACGCCGTTATCGAGGCGGTCTATAATGTTCTGGCTTCGCTGTCCTATTATATGGCGACTACCGTGGGAGCCATGTTCACCCTGGCCCTGATCGCTTTGGGCATGCTGCTCATCGGGCATGAGGAGCAACTGATGCAGAAATTCATCGGCATTGCCCTGCGGCTGGGCATTGTCTTTGCGTTCAGCGCCAGTTTGGGCGCATGGTGGTTTCCCTATCCGGGCGGATTGCCGCACGCCATT
>JAGWLJ010000022.1 GCA_028873275.1 Pseudomonadota bacterium | reverse complement strand
GATGAACCTGCCGGAGGATCTCTCCGTCGAGGTCCTCATGCGCATGCTGTCCATGGAAGCGGTCAAGAAAGATGTCATGGACGGCATCGAGACAACGCTGCGGATGGAATTCATGAGCAATCTGGCCAAGCGCCAGACCCGCGACAGCCACGAAATGCTGGCCGAAATCTTCAATAACTTCGACCGCAACTCCGAGGCCAAGTTCATGACCAAGCTCGAGGAGAAGAACGCCGAGGCAGCCGAACGCGTGCGCGCCCTGATGTTCACCTTCGAAGATCTCAAAAAGATCGACCCGGCCGGCATCCAGACCCTGCTCAGGGGCGTCGACAAGGACAAGCTGCCCATCGCGCTCAAAGGCGCGTCGGACGAACTCAAGGAGCTGTTCTTCTCCAACATGTCGGAGCGCGCCGGAAAGATCCTCAAGGAAGAGATGGAAGGGCTGGGGCCGGTACGCATCAAGGACGTCGACGAAGCGCAGATGCATATCGTCGGCGTCGCCAAGGACCTGGCTGGCAAGGGCGAAATCGTCATCGCGAGCGACAATGCCGAAGACCAGATGATTTACTAGCGGGGACCCATGCAGGTGGAACGTTTGAGCTTCAAGGATCTGGGAGAAAAGGCGAGCCGCCGCGGCCAGCCCTTCGCCCCGGCGGGAAAGGCAAAAATGGAGGCCCCTCCGCCGCCGCCCAGCTTCAGCGAGGAGCAGGTGAAAGCCGCCGAGCGCGACGGCTATAAGAAGGGCTTCCTCGAAGGCACGCAGGAAGGCCGCAAGCAGGCCGAGAGCGAGCAGGCGGCCGTTGAGCGGCAGCTGGCGGCTACCGTGGAGCATTTTGCGCGCATGATCACGCCGCTGATGGAGCATCAGCGCCGTGTCCTGCTGGCCACGCGGGAAGACATGCCCAAGCTGGCCCTGGCCATCGCTAGGAAAGCCGGCGGCCAGGCGCTGGCGGAGCAGGCGGAGGCCGTGGTGGTGAGCCTGGCCAAGCAGGCCTGCGAGCTTTTAATCAGGGAACCCAAGCTGATCATCACCGTGCATGAAAACCTAGGCGCCGCGCTGGCCAGGCAGCTCGAGCAGATCGCCGGCCGCCTGCCGGCGGCGCAGAACATCGTCATCCAGCGCGATCCGAACCTGCCGCTGGCCGACTGCCGCATCGAATGGGAGCATGGCGGCATGGAGCGCCGCGCCGACCTACTCTGGCAGGAACTGGAAAAAGCAACGGCGTCCCTCACCGCTGGCGCCGCGCGCGATGTGCAGGAAATCGTTGACACGCCGCAGGCTCCGCCTGCTATTGAACCTGAAACCCCGAGCCAGAAGGAGTAATTTATGGCCGACGCAGCAGAAGCCACCGCTACCGAGGGCATGACCCCGGAAAACCTGAGCCTGGAAACGGTGTACGACATTCCCGTGCAGATCACCGTGGTGCTCGGGCGCACCTCCATGCAGGTCAACCAGCTCCTGAAGCTGGGCCGCGGCGCCGTCATCGAGCTCGACAAGAAAGTCGGCGAAGCCATCGACATCTTCGTCAACAACCGCCTGGTCGCCCGCGGCGAGGTCGTCGTCGTCGAAGATCGCATTGGCGTCACCATGACGGAAATCATCAAGGCAGAAAAACACTGAGGGAAAACCACGTGATCGCCATTACCGCCGCCATTCTTTCCGAACTCCTCTGCTTCCTGTTCTGGCTCCAGGCCGGGGCGGAGGGACAGGACCAGACGCTTTTCATCCAGCTGTCCTGGGCGCTGGCCGTTCTGCACACCGTCATACTGGTGGAACTCACGCGCCTCTGGGCGTTTGACCGGAGGGCTGGGTAATGCGCGTTCTCATTATCGGAGACCTGTACGGGCAGATCGGCGCGGCGAGCAGCATCGCCAAGTCACGTGGCGCCAGGGTGGCGCATGTGGCCGACATCGAAGCGGCGCTGAACGCGCTGCGCGGCGGCCAGGGCGCTGACCTTATCCTTATCGAAGTGCGTGAGGATATCGAGAAGCTGGTGACGCTCTTGATGCGCGAGCGCTTCAATCTGCCGGTCATCGCCTGCGGCGTGCAGAGCGACAAGGATGCCGCCGTCAAGGCCATCAAGTCGGGCGCGAAGGAATACCTTCCCCTGCCGCCGGACGAGCAGCTGATCGCGGCCGTGCTCGAAGCCATCACCGAGGAAACGCAATCGTTCATCTTCGCCTCGGCGGTCATGGGCAAGGTCATCGCCCTGGCCGATCAAATCGCTCCCTCCGACGCCAGCGTGCTGATCACCGGCGAATCAGGCACCGGCAAGGAAGTCATCGCCCGCTACATTCATAAGAAAAGCAAGCGCTCCGGCAACATCATGGTGTCGGTCAACTGCGCCGCCATTCCCGAAACCCTGCTCGAGTCGGAGCTATTCGGCCATGAGAAAGGCGCCTTCACCGGCGCAGTGGCGCGGCGCATCGGCAAGTTCGAAGAGGCCGACGGCGGCACTATCCTGCTCGATGAAATCAGCGAGATGGATCTGCGCCTGCAATCGAAACTGCTGCGCGTGCTGCAGGAGCGCGAGGTCGACCGCATCGGCGGCAATAAGCCGGTCAAAGTCAATATCCGCGTGCTGGCCACCTCCAACCGCAACCTGCAGGAGGAAGTCAAAGCCGGGCGCTTCCGCGAGGACCTTTATTTTCGCCTCAACGTCATCAGCCTGCCGATGCCGCGCCTAAGCGATCGCCGTGAAGACATCCAGCCGCTGGCCGAGCATTTCATTGAGAAATACTCCAAAGCCAACGGCCTCCCCGTCCGCAAGCTCACCGACGCCGGCCTAGCAAAGCTCACCGCCTACGCCTGGCCGGGCAACGTGCGCGAACTGGAAAATACCATGCACCGCACCATTCTGCTCGCCAGCGGCGGGGCCATCCAGCCGGACGCGATTTTGCTGCAGGGCCAGTCGGACACAGGGGCTAAACCGGCCGCCAATCCCCAAGCGCAGGCCACCAATTCCCTGGTCGGCCGCACCGTCGATTCCGTCGAGCAGGAGCTGATCATCGATACGCTGAACCACTGTCTCGGCAACCGCACCCACGCTGCCAATATCCTCGGCATCTCGATCCGCACGCTGCGCAACAAGCTGAAGCAATACGGCGAACAGGGCCTAGCCGTGCCACCGGCACCGACGGGGACGGAGTGAAGTATGGGGATTAGGAATTGGGGGTTAGGGATTAGCAAAGGATTGGCATTTTCTTATCCTCAATCCCCAATCTCGCATCCCCCCGAAGCGGAGCTTCGCCATGGCTGACCCCGCCGTCCCCGCCCTGTCCTCTCCCTTCTCTTTCGCCAATATTTCGACACAGGCGGGAATACTGTCCAAGCGGCGCGACATTTTCTTCGCCGTTGGCATCATCTGCATCCTAATCACGCTGATCTTGCCGCTGCCGCCGTTCCTGCTCGATTTCTCGCTCAGCGTGTCGATCACCCTGTCGGTCATCATTCTGATGACGGTGCTGTTCGTCGAGAAACCGCTGCATCTCTCCTCCTTCCCGACCATCCTGCTGATCGTGACAATGCTCCGGCTTTCGCTCAACATCGCCTCGGTGCGCCTGATCCTGTCGCGCGGCCATGAAGGCACCGCCGCCGCCGGCCATGTCATCCAGGCGTTCGGCGGCTTCGTGATGGGCGGACAGGTGGTGATCGGGGCCATCATCTTCGGCATCCTGACCATCATCAATTTCGTAGTTATCACCAAAGGCTCCGGCCGCATCGCCGAAGTGTCGGCACGCTTCTCACTGGACGCCATGCCCGGCAAGCAGATGGCCATCGACGCCGACCTGTCGGCCGGTCTCATCAACGAGGAAGTAGCCAAGTCGCGCCGCAAGGAGCTGGAGGACGAAAGCAATTTCTTCGGCGCCATGGACGGCGCGTCTAAATTCGTGCGTGGCGACGCCATCGCCGGCCTCTTGATCACCTTCATCAATTTCGTGGCCGGCATCATCATCGGCGTCGTGCAGAACGGCATGACCTTCAACGCCGCGCTGCATACCTACACCACGCTGACCATCGGCGACGGCCTGGTGTCGCAGATCCCGGCGCTGATCGTCTCCACCGCCGCCGGTATTCTCGTCACCAAGTCGGGCGTGGCCGGCTCGGCGGAAAAGGCGGTGTTAAGCCAGCTTAGCCGCAATCCGACGGCGCTGGGCATCACCAGCGGCTTCCTGTTCGTGATGTCGGCGCTGCCCGGCATCCCCATGCTGCCGTTCCTGATTCTGTCCGGCGCCACCGGCTATGCCTGCTGGTATCTCTTCAAGCATCCCGATGCATTGCAGCCGGCCGCTCCCGGCAAACCCGGCGCGCCCAAACAACTGACCGGCCCGGCCGGTTCCGTTCCGCCCGGCGAAGCCGGCAAGTCCGAGGAACAACCGGGCGACTTCCTGCAGATCGACGCGCTGAGGCTCGAACTGGGCTACGGCCTGCTGCCGCTGATCAACTACCAGAAAGGCCACCGCCTGACCGAGCAAATCAAGGCGCTGAGGAAGCAGATGGCGCGCGAGCTGGGCTTCGTCATCCCGGCCGTGCGTATCCAGGACAATATGCAGCTGCCGCCCAATACCTATGTCATCAAGGTCAAGGAGATCGAATCCGGCCGCGGCGACATCCGCCCCGACATGCTGCTGGTCATGAATCCGGCCGGTGCCAAGATCACCCTGCCCGGCGAGGAAACCGTCGAACCCACCTTCGGCCTACCCGCCATGTGGATCGCCGAGCACCAACGCGAAGAGGCCCTGTTCCGCAACTATACCGTCGTCGATCCGCCTACCGTCATCACCACGCACCTGACCGAAATGGTCAAGGATAACATGGCTGAATTGCTGTCTTACGCCGAAACGCAGAAGCTGCTCGACGACCTGGGCAAGACGCAGCAAAAACTGGTCAGCGAAACCATCCCGGCGCAGATCAGCGTCGGCGGCGTGCAGCGCGTGCTGCAGAACCTGCTGCGCGAGATGGTGTCGGTGCGTGACCTTTCCACCATTCTCGAAGCCATCGCCGAGGCCTCACGCAGCACCCAGAACATCGTCACCATCACCGAGCATGTGCGCGGAAGGCTGGCCCGTCAACTCAGCCACGCCAACACCACAGAGGGCGGCTATATCCCCATCGTGGCGCTCTCGCCTGCCTGGGAGCAGACTTTCGTCGAGGCGATCTCGGGCACCGGCGAAGAAAAAACGCTCTCCATGGCCCCCAGCCGTATCCAGGAATTCATCGCCACCACCCGCGCCACTTTTGATAAATTCGCCGCGCAGGGCGAACTGCCGGTGCTGCTCACCTCGCCCGCCATCCGCCCCTATGTGCGCTCGATCGTAGAACGCTTCCGTGCCTCGACGATCGTGCTGTCGCAGAACGAGATATATCCCAAGGCGCGCATCAAGACGCTGGGGCAGATATGAAGAGGATGATGTGGGGAT
Source organism: Pseudomonadota bacterium (assembly GCA_028873275.1). Lineage (GTDB taxonomy): Bacteria > Pseudomonadota > Alphaproteobacteria > Rickettsiales > SXRF01 > JABDCD01. The sequence goes on along the minus strand of JAGWLJ010000022.1, from coordinate 5,744 downwards.
GTGGAGATGAGAAGATGTGGGAAAAAGAAACCTCCACATCCCCACATCCTTACATCGCCACATCCCTCTCATGAGACTCCGCACCTTCACCGCGCCCGACATGCCCGCCGCCATGAAGCTGGTGCGCGAGGCCCTGGGCGACGACGCCATCATCCTCTCCTCGGAATCCGCACGGGGAAGAAAAAGCGTCAAGGTCACGGCGGCGGTGGAAGAAGAGCCGATGACGGATGGCGGCAGACGGCAGGAAAAGAAAATAATTCCTTCGTCATCTATTATCCGTCCTCCACTCGCCGCAGAACCCCTCCGTTTCCAGTTGCAGGAAACTCTGCGCTTTCACAACCTTCCCGAACTCTTCATCGCCAAGCTGCTGCAGAAGGAAGTTTCCGGGCGGTCGCTCAGATCCGCGCTGGAGCATTCTCTTGAAGCCTTTTATGCCTTCAGCCCACTGGCGATCAGGGAGAGCAAAAGCAAGGTACGGCATGTGCTCATGCTAGTCGGTCCGCCTGGCATCGGCAAAACGCTGACCATCGCCAAGATGGCGGCCAGTCTGGCGCTCAACCATCAGGAGGTGACAGTCATCACCACCGATAATAAGCGCGCCGGCGGCATCGAGCAGTTGCAGGCCTTCACCGACATATTGAAGCTCACGCTGCACGTCGCCGCCGGCCGCGCCGAGCTGGCAAAGCACCTGAAAGCATCGCACGGGCAGGTGCTGATCGACACCGCCGGCTGCAACCCCTACGACGCCGGCGAGATGAAGGAGCTGCAATCCTGTGCCGTGCTGCCCGGCATCGAGCCGGTGCTGGTGTTGCCGGCCGGCGGCGATTCCCTGGAGGCGATTGACATGGTCGAGCCGTTCATGGCCATGCCCATCAAACGGCTGCTGGTCACGCGCAGCGATACGGCACGGCGCTTCGGCGGCGTGCTGGCGGCGGCGGCGGCGCATGAACTGGCCTTCTGCAACGTCAGCGATTCTTCTTCCATCCGCGAGAAACTGCAACCGGTGAGCGGCGCATTGCTGGCACGGCTGTTGCTCAAGCATCAACAATAATTTATGGTCCGCATTATGAACGACAGAAAAAACAATATTCTGGCCATCGCTTCCGGCAAGGGCGGCGTCGGAAAGACCTGGCTGGCGGTGACGCTGGCGCAGCTCTTCGCCCGCTCCGGCCGCCAGGTGCTCTTGTTCGACGGCGATATTGGCCTGGCCAACGTCGATGTGCAGTTGGGCCTAACGCCCAGCCGCGACTTGAGCGGCGTCATCTCCGGGCGCCACACGCTGAAGGACGCTATCACCCCTTACGCCGAGGGCGGTTTCGACATCATCGCCGGTCGCTCCGGCTCGGCCTCGCTGGCGGCGTTGCCGGTCGAAAAACTGGAAGCCATCGCCGGCGCGCTGGGCGAGATCAGGAAAAATTACGACCATGTCATCATCGATCTCGGCGCCGGCATCGAGCAGCACGTGCAGTATTTAAGCACGCTGGCGGCGCGCTGCATCGTCGTCGTCACCGACGAGCCAACCTCGCTGACCGACGCCTATGCCTTCATCAAGATCGCCCTTTCGGGGAAGAACGCGCCGGAAACCTTCATCGTCGTCAATCAGGCCGCCACGCAGAAGGAAGGCGAAGGCACTTACCACGCGCTCAACAAGGCCTGCACCAATTTCCTCAACATTTCGCCGCCGCTGCTGGGCATCATCCGCCGCGACAACAAGGTGAAGGACGCCATCCGCAGCCAGAAATCCCTGCTGATCAAAGCGCCCCACTCCACCGCCGCCACCGACGCGGCGGCGCTCTCGATCAAGCTGATGCAACGGTAATATGAGGGCGTGCTCGGTAAACGGTACTCCGTACTCGGCTTCTTTCACCGAGTACCGTGTACTGAGTACCGAGTACGTTTTGCCCGATGGATGACCTCCGCGTAGTCACCATCCTCCCCACCCCGGCGACGCCGGGCGTGCAGGCCTCGCCGGTGGCAGCAGGCGCTGGCGGGCAGGCGAGCGCCTTGGCAAAACTCACGCCCGGCACCATCCTCACCGGCTTCATCATCAACCGCGACGCAGGCGGCAACCCCATCCTGCGCACCGATTCAGGCGACATCGCCTTTGCCAGCAATTTTTTCCTGCGCATCGGCAGCGAAGTGGTGCTGCGCGTCGAGAATACCGGCGGCCAACCGCTGGCGCATATCCTTTCGATTGACGGCCAGCCGCCCGAAGTGGCGCAAACCCTGTCGGCCTTCGCTAACCAGCCGGAAATCATCGTCAGTGATCATCTGGCGCAGGCATCCTCTCCCGCTGCCGCGGCTGCAACGCAGGCCGCCGCCCCGAATATGCCGCCGCCGCAGCCGTCCATCACCGTCAGCGCCATGGTGATTGGTGCGCCGAATGTGCCCTATGCCAGCGTCCTGCCGACCGGCACGCAGCTAGCCTTGAAGCTGACCGCGCTTATTCCACCCTCGAGCCCCATCCCGGAGGAAATCGCCGCGCTGGTGGCGCCGCCGATTCCCGCATCTCCCACGCAAGCCGTTAATCCCACTTCTGCAGCTTCTTATGCCGTTTACACACGCACGACGGATATTCCCGCCGCTGCGCCGCCGGCGGTTGCAACTGCCAGCACCGTACCCGCAGCTCAGGCTCCCGCTCTGCAAACGGAAATAGCGCCGGCAACCCTACCCACCGCGCCTGTTCCACCCGTTTCTATGCCATCTTCCCCTAATCCGCCAATTCCGCTGCCGCAATCGCCGGCACCGGCGGCGCCCACAACGACTACAGTAATCTATCCCGCGCCGACCATGCAGCAAATGCCTGCTCCCTCGGTGGGGCAGACCCTCGTGGCCGCCGTCATAGGCGCCGAGCCTTCCGGCGAGGCCATCGCCCAGACGCCGATGGGAATGCTGCGCCTGCCTGCCGATATCCGCCTGCCGGTAGGCAGCACAGCCATGTTCGAGATTGCCCGCATCGACACGCCTGAGGCTGCGGCCACATCTGCCCGCGCCGCCTCACCAGCGCCGCTGCTGGAGCTGGCGCAGCAATGGAATTCGCTGCAGCAGATTGTCGACCTGCTGGCAAGCCACAGCGTCCCACCGCTTTATGCCATACAGAACCATCTCCCCACGGCGCTGCCAATGGCCACCATGTCTCCTTCAGTCGCACCGCCCGGCGTCTCAAGCGGACTGATGTTTTTCCTGTCAGCCCTGCGCGGAGGCGATTTCAGGAACTGGCTCGGACAAAGCAACAGCGCATGGCTTCAGGATGAAGGGCATGGGCCGCTGCTGCGCAGGGCTGAAGCGGAATTCCAGCAACTGGCCCGCCAGTATGCGGACGCGCCGCCCGGCCGCTGGCAGGCGCTGTTCTTTCCGGTGGCGGTGGAGGGCGAGATGCATCAGACACGCCTCTTCGTCAAACGCGACCGCAGGCAGCAGGACGGGAACGCGCCGGGCAAAAAGAACGACGACACCCGCTTCATCGTCGAAGTGGATCTTACCCAGCTGGGCGAGATGCAGATGGACGGCTTCGTGCGCCGCCGCGACCGCGAGGTGCAGTTCGACATGGTCATCCGTAGCCTGCGCCCGCTATCACAGGAAATCCAACAGGATATCCTTCAGCTGTATAACAGCGCCGGCGAGCTGACCGGCTACAGGGGCAGCCTCTCCTTCCAGGCCGTGCGTGACTTTCCGGTTAACCCCATGCAGGAGCTGGCGCGCGGCGAGGGCCCGGTGACCGCCTGATCTTTCCTCTGTATTTTTTAGCGAATTGCTCTTAAAAACGGCCTTATGACCTCGCAGGCCGCCTTAAAACAAGCCAACACTGCGTCGCTGGACGCGCTCTACGGCCTCGTCCAGAGCGACCTCAGGCGCGTCGACGACCTCATTCTCGGCCGCGTGCGCGAGGAGATCCCGCTGATTCATGGCGTGGCGCAGCACATCATCGCCTCCGGCGGCAAGCGCATCCGTCCCGCCCTGCTGCTGATATCGGCGCAGCTCTGCGGCTATACGGGAGAGCGGCATATCCGGCTTGCCGGCGCCGTTGAATTCATCCACACTGCTACGCTGCTGCATGACGACGTGGTCGACGAAAGTAGGCTGCGCCGTGGCTTGGCCACCGCCAACGCCACCTTCGGCAATAAGGCCAGCATCCTCGTCGGCGATTTCCTGCTCGGCCAGGCCTTCCAGCTGATGGTGGGCGACGGCTCGCTGAAATCGCTGAAGATCCTTTCGGACGCCGCCGCCATCATCGCCCGCGGCGAGCTGCTGCAGATGATGACCGAAGGCGAACCCGCCACTGCCATCGCCACCTATCTCGAAGTTATCTCCGCCAAAACCGCCGTACTGTTCTCCGCCGCCTGCGAATTGGGCGCAGTCGTGGCCGGGACAGACGCGCGGGAAACGCCGCTGCGCGAATTCGGCAGCCATATCGGCATGGCCTTCCAGCTGATCGACGACGCGCTGGATTACGCTGCCAACCAGGTGAAGCTGGGCAAAACCGTGGGCGACGACTTCCGCGAGGGCAAGATCACCCTGCCCGTCATTCTCGCCTACGGCGATGGAAACCCGGAAGAAAAAGCCTTCTGGCAGCGCACGCTGGGCAGCCGCGAGCAGGAACCGAATGACCTGGCCACCGCCCAGCGCTGCCTGCAGAAGCACGACGCCATCGCCCGCACCATCGCCTTGGCCGGGGAATACTGCCACAAGGCCCGCCAGTCGCTTTCCGGCTTCGCCGCCGGCCCGGCCCGGGCCGCCATGCTGGATATCGTCGATTTCTGCGCCGCCCGCAGCTATTGAAACGCTATTGCGCCGCCGTTTTTAACGGGCTATAAGGGCAATCCGCTGAAAGAATAGCTGTGGCGATTTAACGTCAGGCCGCAGGCAAAAAGCGAAGTTTCCGAGAACCGCAGCGCAGCGTACGTTTGAGTACGTGAGCAGCGGAAGCGCAGGGAACAAAGCGTTTGCCCGGCCTGGTGTTAAAGCGTCGCAGCGTTTTCGGAGTGTAGCTCAGCCTGGTAGAGCACTACGTTCGGGACGTAGGGGCCGGAGGTTCGAATCCTCTCACTCCGACCATCCTACGCCTTCGGCTTCGGATGGCGAAGCCATCTGAAGGCGACCTTAGGCGTAGGGTGCGCTACGAAGCCGAAGCGTAAGCGGAGGCGAAGGAGGGCTGTATGTATTACGTCTATCTTAATACACCCCCCACCGCATGCACCCCAGGATATGGGAAACCTTTTCCTCCTGGCCCAGCGGGAGCAGGCAGGCGCGGTATTTGATGGTGAGCTGGTTGCGGTTGATGAACTCGGCCTCGTAGATCACCGGCTGTTTGCGGTCGATGACCTGGCGGAAGCCTTCCAGCATCGGGCCGTGATCGGTGGGGGAAATCAGGCGGCCGGCGATGTCGGGGTTGAACATCTCCTCGCCATACGCCTCCATGAGGTCTTTGCCCAGGTAATCATAACGGTAGCCGTGCTGCCCGACATCGGAAACGCTGACCATGAAGCAGGACGGCAGGATATCGGCGATGTCGGCGAGGTTGATGTCGCCCTCCGCCGGAAACGGGCGCTCGCCGCGCAGCGAATGCCAATAGGATTGCAGGCGCTGGTGGAGTCTTTTCTCAAGATGCTCGGACATGGCGGACGCAGAGGTGGAAAGCCAGCCTAGAGCGGAAATAGTAAAATTAGCGTTAAATCGGCGGTTTCCGCCTGCGATTGCGCCTTTAAACCGCCGTTTAATCAAATATTAAATCGAACAGGCGATAA
>JAGWLJ010000021.1 GCA_028873275.1 Pseudomonadota bacterium | reverse complement strand
CACCTCATGCACCCCAGATTGATGACACGCAGCAGTTCCTGAGAAACGAGCTGAGTTACTCGGAATTATACGCGCGCCTGCGGGGTAAAGAGCATAATCCCGTTACCGACCGCGAAGAAATACACGACACCCGCACGTATACCATTGCTTCCGATACGGCCTTCAAAGAAAAAATGTATGCGCTCCTCATTTCCGAAATCGGCGCGCAGAACATTACGGACGCCGTCCGCAACCAGGGTGAATATGGAGGCCTGTTGCTGCTGGTCGGCCAGAATTCAAGGCGGCAGGATAAATGGCGTCAAACCCATGCGCCCGGCGCTGACGGAATCAATGATGTAAAGTGGTTCGATATCAAAAATGTGCTCTCCTACGGTGAACTCTATGCCGCGGCAGAAAAGCTCATAAAAAAAACCGCCAGGCTTTCGCAGGAGCCGTATTCGGGATATTATTACGGCTGACCGCCTACGCCGCTTCCCGCGACATGCTGAGGATGATGTCGGCAAATTCGCTCAAATACACCGAGCCTTTGACCGTGCGCTGCACCAGCACGTTGCGCCGGTCCTGCTTGTCGCGCACGCGGCGCACCAGTTTGGCGGTCTCCAGCGCATCGACGGCGCGGCAGATGGCCGGCTTGGAGATCATCAGCTCCTCGGCCAGGCTCTTGATGCTGTGCGGCGGCGGCATAAGATAAACATTGAGCAGCAGCGCCGTCTGGCGCGCCGATAAATCCACCGGCATCTGCTTGAGCGCGGCGGCGGTGACTTTGTGCCAGAGCATCAGCGCCCGGATGGTTTTCGAGGAAGCAATTTTTTCGTCAGCGGCCATAACGATCCTTGATCAATGCATACAATGCCCGTACCGCCATGGCTTCGCCGCCCTGCGGGCGTCCCGGCCTGGAACTCAGATTCCAGGCCATCATGTCGATATGCAGCCAGGACGGCGTTTTACTCACAAATTCCTGTAAATACAAGGCCGCCGTAATAGCCCCGCCATAAGCGCTGTCGGATTCGTTGCTGATATCAGCGTTCTGCGTGTCGAGATGGCTCCGATAAGGCTTCCACAACGGCAGCCGCCACAACGGATCATTCTCAGCCTGGGCGTGGGCCATCACCTGCTGCGCCAGCGTGTCATCGGGCGTGAAGAAGGCGGGAACGTCCGTTCCCAGCGCCACCCGCGCCGCGCCGGTCAGCGTCGAGCAATCGATCAGCAGGTCGGGTTTCTCGCTATCGGCCTCGGCCAGCGCGTCACACAGGATCAGCCGCCCCTCGGCATCGGTATTGCCGATCTCGACGGTGAGGCCCTTGCGCGAGCGCACGATGTCGAGCGGCCGCATAGCATTACCGGATACCGCATTCTCGACGATGGGCAGCAGCAGGCGGAGCTGCACCGGGATGCCGGCTTGCAGTATCGCCTTCGCCAGCGCCAGCATGATGGCCACACCCGCCATATCTTTTTTCATCAGCTTCATATTGGCGGTGGATTTGATATCGAGCCCGCCGGAATCGAAGCACACCCCCTTCCCCACCAGCGTCACCTTGGGCGCACGCGGGCGCGGGAAAGTAATATCGACCATATGCGGCGGCACGCTGCTGGCCTTGCCGACGGCATAGACCACCGGGTAATCGGCCTTGAGCAATGCTTCGCCCTTGATGACGCTGACCTTGCCCTTATGCGCCTTGCCGAAAGCCACCGCCTCGGCCGCCAGCGCCTGCGGATTGCAGTCATTGGCTGGCGTGTTGATGAGGTCACGCGCCCAGTTGATGGCTCCGGCCATAGCCTGCACATAGGCAAGGTCGCAGCCCCGGGGCGCCACCAGCGCGGGAAGTGCCTTATCGTTTTTCTTGTAGCGCGTGAACTTATATCCCGCCAAAGCCCAGCCCAGCGCCATCTGCGTGGCCACCGCTGCGCTGAATCTGCCCTCCAGCGCATAGGTATGCGCCGGTAGCTGTGTGGCTAAATTGGCGATGCTCCAGATATTCGGACTGACATCAATGCCGCAGGCGACGCCGCCGATGCGGCCGTCCTCAGCCGGGAAAAGGCACCAGCTGCCGGGCGCGGCCTTGAAATGATTGGCGCTCAGCCAGTTTTTAGCGGGGACGGGCTGGCGTTTCAGCCAGAACTCATATTGGTTCTGGTACAGCGCATGAATGGGAATAGCCGATTTGCTTTTTTCGATAATGGGGAAATTCTTCATAGCTTATCTGCTGCGGGAAGATGAGGACGAGGTCTGTTCTTTATGAGCCAGATTTTCCCTAACTTCCTGCATAGCGACCTCTGCTCTATATATAAACCGATAGTGATTCTTCAGCTCTTCGCGCACTATTTCTTCTATTTGTTCTTTGAGTAATTCCGGATGGGACGCCTCTTGCTCCATCTCTTTCAGTACATTGCCAACGATATAAAGAATAAATGGGCTTATCCTGTCTTCCTGCACAATAGTTTTTGCCCTGTCTATTAAATAGTCACGCTCCCTGCCTTCCAGAATTTCCCATGCTTGCCACGGGGGGATGATGGGAGGATCTTCGTCCGCAGATGGAGACAATTCCTGAACAACAGCAGTTCGTGGCCGTTCAGATGGAGGAGATGCTACGGGCTCCTGTGCCGGAGCATGGCCTTTCCTGAACAACCCTGTCAGCTTCTGTAGCCATTCAGGCATACTCACACATCCAGCTGCTCTAAGATCTGGCCGCCGCGCCGCGCCGTCTGCTCCTGAATGAAGGTAAAGCGGTGCTCCGGCTTGCGGCCCATTAATTGCTCGACGCGCTGGGCGGTGGCCCCGGAATCCTCTTCCTCGATGACGACCTTGAGCAGCACGCGGCTGCCCAGATTCATCGTCGTTTCCTTGAGCTGAGGCGGCGTCATCTCGCCCAGCCCCTTGAAGCGGCCCACCTCCACCTTACGGTTCTTGCCGTGCTCGGCGAGGATGGCTTCTTTTTCCTTGTCGTCCTGCGCGTAATAGGTCGTGGTGCCGATGGTGATGCGGTAAAGCGGCGGACGGGCGAGGTACAGATGACCGGCGCGGATCATCTCCGGCATTTCCTGGTAAAAGAACGTCATCAGCAGCGAGGCGATATGCGCCCCGTCCACATCGGCGTCGGTCATGATGATGACCTTGTCGTAGCGCAGCGCATCCTCGCGGTAATGCGAGCCGGAGCCGCAGCCCAGCGCCAGCACGAGGTCGGACAGCTCCTTGTTGTCCTTGATCTTGTCCAGCGACGCCGAGGCGACGTTGAGAATCTTTCCGCGCAGCGGCAGCACCGCCTGCGTCTCGCGGTCGCGCGCCTGCTTGGCGGAACCGCCGGCCGAATCGCCCTCGACGATGAAAATCTCCGTGCCCTTATGCGTCGAGCGCGTGCAGTCGGCGAGCTTCCCTGGCAGGCGCAGCTTCTGCGTCACCGCCTTACGGCTGACATCCTTCTCGGCCTTGCGGCGCAGGCGTTCTTCCGTGCGTTCGATGATGCAGGCCATCAGCTTGCCGGCATTCTCCGGGTCGCCGGTCAGCCAGTGATCGAAATGGTCGCGCACGGCGTTTTCCACCAGCCGCGCCGCTTCCTGGCTCACCAGCCTGTCCTTGGTCTGCCCCTGGAACTGCGGGTCGCGCATGAACAGCGACAGCAATATGGTCGCCCCGCCGAGAATATCCTCGCCCTGGACCTGGGCGATTTTCTTGTTGCTGGTCAGCTCGCCATAGGCCTTGACGCCCTTGGTGATGGCCGAGCGAAGGCCGGATTCATGCGTGCCGCCTTCGGGCGTCGGGATGGTGTTGCAATAGGTGCTGACGAAACCTTCCTCGTCGGCCGGCCAGTCGATAGCCCATTCGATGCGACCCTGCTTATTAGGGAATTCTGCCTCGCCGCAAAACGGCTGCGACGTCACCGTCGGACGGCCGTCGATCTGCTGTTTTAAGAAATCCTGCAAGCCGCCGGGAAAATGAATCTTATCTTCGGCGGGAATTTCCGAATTTTCCGGCAGCAGCGAGGGATCGCACATCCAGCGGATCTCAACGCCGCGGAAAAGATAGGCTTTCGAGCGCGCCAGCTTGTAGAGCTTTTCAGGACGGAATTTCGCTTTGCCGAAAATCTCCGGATCGGGATGGAAGGCGATAGTCGTTCCCCTGCCCCTGGGATCCTGCCCCATTTTGCTGAGCTTCGAGGTTGGTTCGCCGCGTGAATAGGACTGGCGGTACACCGTTTTGTCGCGCACCACCTCCGCCTCAAAATAATCGGAAAGCGCATTGACCACCGACACGCCGACGCCATGCAACCCGCCCGATGTCTCATATACTTTGCTGCTGAACTTGCCGCCGGAATGCAGCGTGGTGAGAATCACCTCCAGCGCCGATTTCTTAGGGAATTTGGGATGCGGGTCGACGGGAATACCGCGGCCGTTGTCGCGCACGACGATTACGTTATCCGGTCTCATCTCCAGCTCGATGGAACTGGCGAACCCGGCCACCGCTTCGTCCATGGCGTTGTCGAACACCTCGTTGACCAGGTGATGCATGGCGGTTTCGTCGGTGCCGCCGATATACATGCCCGGCCTGCGCCGCACGGGTTCCAGCCCCTCGAGGACTTCGATATCCTCGGCGGTGTAGGACTGGGTTTTGGATGGTTTTTGCGAGAAGAGATCAGCCATGGCTTGCGATAAATAACAGGAAATCAGCGGATTTCAAGGGGATTGCTGCCAGCCGCGCCTTGTCACAAAAAGTTCATTTAACGGTTTATTAATGAAGTGTTATGGTCAGATGCAGAAAGGAAGGCCGTTATGGGTATAGTACTGGATGCAGTTAATGCCCTCCGCCGCGTGAAAAATATCGAAGCGCATCAGCTGGTGGGAGAAGGCGAAGTCGATAACCCTGCCGTTCCCGATCATATCGCCGTTTCCCTCAGAGAAGGCCCTAAAGGAAGAGATTTCCTGCTTGAGATTTCCGCACTGGCCAAAAAACAGGGGTTATACCCCGGCAGAATCAGAGAAGACCGGGATGGAGGATACGCGTTATCCCTGGGCCTCACTAGCGAGGAAGGAAAGCTGCTGGCAGAGGGCATCCTGGCTATGGTAGAACAGACAAGCCGCGTCAGCGAATTAATCAAACAGACGCCCAGGATACTCAGAAACCGACGCACCCCGCCTGCTGATAGCGGCCCCGCCCGCTAATATTAAACCGCCAGCTCCGCTATCTCCCCGGCCAGTTTTTTTATCACGGCGACCTTATCCTCCGCGTCTTTCCATTCATGCGTAAACACCAGCTTCTGGTCCGGGCGGGCTTTCAGCGTGCGCGCATGGCGACTGACATAAGTCAATAGCGCTTCCGGCTTTGCAAAAACATTATTGTGGAAAGAGATTACGGCGCCTTTGGGCCCGATATCCATGCGCTCGATGCCGGCGCGTCGGCATAAGAGCTTGATGGAGAGCACGGCGATCAGGTGGCGGGTTTCCTCCGGCATCGGGCCGAAACGGTCGATCAGCTCGACGCTGAAGCTGTCGATATCGGCGTCAGCCTGCAACCCTGCCATGCGCCGGTAAAGCCCCAGGCGCAGCTGCAGGTCGCTGACATAGGTTTCGGGAATGAGAACGGAAAGGCCCAGGTTGATCTGGGGACTGAAATCAGAGGCATCGGGTATCAGGGATCGGGTATCAGAAGTTACCGATTCCCGATTCCTGATACCTGATTCCTGCCGTAATGCGGTAACCGCCTCCTCCAGCATCTGCTGATAGAGTTCGATGCCCACTTCGCGGATATGGCCGGACTGCTCCTCGCCCACGAGATTGCCGAAGCCGCGGATATCCATGTCGTGCGAGGCCAATGTGAAGCCGGCGCCCAGCGTATCGAGCGTCTGCATCACTTCCAGCCGGCGCGTGGCGTTTTTAGTCAGCTGGCGGCGGTGCGGCAGCAGGAAATAGGCATAGGCGCGGGTTTTCCCCCGGCCGACGCGCCCGCGCAGCTGGTAAAGCTGGCTTAGGCCCAGCAGATGGGCGTTATGGATAATCATGGTGTTGGCGGTCGGGATGTCGAGGCCTGACTCGATGATGGCGGTGGAGAGCAGCAGATCGTATTTGCCATCGTAGAAATCGTTCATGATGCTGTCGAGCTCGGCGGCTGCCATCTGGCCGTGCGCCACCGCCAGCCGGGCCTCCGGTAGCAATTCCCCCAGATGCTTTTTCAGCTCGGCGATATCCTTGATGCGCGGCGTTACCACGAAGGTTTTGCCGCCACGATGCATTTCGCGCAAGATCGCCTCACGCACCACCACCGGATCAAACGGCATGACGAAGCTCCTCACCGCCAGCCGGTCAATCGGCGGCGTGGTGATGAGGGAAAGATCACGCACGCCGGTTAGCGCCATCTGCAGCGTGCGCGGAATGGGCGTCGCTGATAGCGTCAGCACATGCACGTCGGATTTGAGTCCCTTGAGCTTTTCCTTCTGCACTACGCCGAAATGCTGTTCTTCATCGACGATCATCAACCCAAGATTTTTGAATTGCACCTGTTTCGACAGCAGCGCATGCGTGCCGATGACGATATCGACCTCGCCGCTGGCCAGTTTTGCGCGCGTCTCTTTCTGCTCGCGCGTCGGCACCATGCGCGACAGCTGGCGGATTTTTACCGGGAAACCCTCGAAGCGCTGGCGGAAATTGCGGTAATGCTGGCGGGCGAGCAGCGTGGTAGGGGTGATGACGGCGACCTGGTAGCGTAAATCCCCGCTCACGCCTTCGGCTTGGCGGGGAATAGCGCATACGAATGCCGCCCTCAGCGCCACCTCGGTCTTGCCGAAGCCGACGTCGCCGCAGATCAGCCGATCCATCGGCTTGCCGGAATGCAGATCTTCCAGCACATCGGCGATGGCGCGGGCCTGATCTTCGGTTTCGACATAAGGGAAGCGGGCGCAGAAATCCTCGAAAGCGCCGGTGGGCACGTCGACCATGGCGCCCTGGTGAAGCTGCCGCTCCGCCGCCGTCTTAAGCAGTGCCTCGGCGGCGATCTTGATGCGCTCCTTGAGCTTCGCCTTCCTCGCCTGCCAGGAAACGCCGCCCAGCTTGTCGAGCTTCGCCCCCTCCTCTTCCAGCCCGAAGCGCGACACCATGTCGATATTCTCGACGGGCAGGAACAGCTTGTCGTCACCGTCATAGATGATCTTAAGGCAATCATGCGCCGCACCCGAAACCGTCAGCGTCACCAGCCCTTCGAAACGCCCGATACCGTGCTCCTTATGCACGACCAGCTCTCCCTCAGTGAAATTGGCCGACTCGGCGAGAAACACTTCCGATTTTTTCTTCTTCGCGCGCGCCCGCACAATGCGCTCGCCCAGCACGTCCTGCTCGGAAAGAATCAGCGCCTCGTCCGTCTCAAAGCCGTTCTCCAGCGGCAGCACCGCCAGCCCGATGGCCTTGCCGCGCACATGGCCGATTTCCAGCCAATGGCCGACCGTCACACCATGGAAGCCGCGCTCCATCAAGAGCGTCTGCAGCCGGTCGCGCGAGCCTTCCGAGAAACATGCGAGCAATGCCGGCTTGCCTGCGGCGCTTTCCATTCGTTCGCGCAGCTGGTCGAACGGCGTGCGATCGGCCTGCCCTTGCGCAAAGCGGAGGACGGGGTGGTAATGGAGAGTCACCGCGCCGGGTTCCTCGGCAAATGGCGAAAACACCACACATTCCCGTTCGGCCAGACACGCCTCCCACGCCGCCTCCATCAGGAAGCCGCGTTCCGGCGGCACCGGGTTATAGATGCTGCCCGCCGCAAAGCTGTTCTTCGCCGAGGCGTGGCCCAGCGCGTTGAGGCGCGCCTCGTAATATTCATGGATGCTTTCCTGCCGCTCGGCGATGGCGGTTTGCGCGTCATTACCCAGTGCCACCAGCGCCTGCGGGCAATAATCGAACAGCGTATCGGCATGACCGTAAAACAGCGGCAGCCAGTGCTCCATGCCGGGATAACCTTGCCCCTGCGAGATGGCTTCATAGAGCGGATCGTCCTTATGCACGGCGCCGAACAATTCACGATATGCCTCGCGGAAACGTGCGATATGCTCCTCGCTCAGCAGAATTTCGCTGACCGGATATAAAACGATGCTCTCCAGATTTCCCTGGCTGACCTGGCTCAGCGGATCGTAGCGGCGCAGGCTTTCGATATCCTCGCCGAAAAGGTCGATACGGATGCCCTCGCTGTGCCCAGGCGGCATGATATCGATGATGCTGCCGCGCAGGGCGAATTCTCCCGGCTCCATGGCCCGCCCGGCGCGGCGGTAGCCCTGCGCCGCCAGGTAATGCAGCAGCGCATCCCGCCCGAGCCGTTCCCCTTTGCGCAGCGAGAAAGCGATCTGCCGCATGGCGTCGCGCGGCGGCAGCTTCTGCACGATGGCGCTGGCCGTGGTCAGCACGAGGCGCGTCTTCGCGCTCTGCCCCGCTGCCAGCATCGCCAGCACGCGCATGCGCTCCGCCATCAGCGACGCCAGCGGCGAGGCGCGGTCATACGGCATGGCATCCCACGCCGGGAAACGCAGCACCTCGGCATCGGGTGCGAAAAACTCCAGCGCTTGCGCCGTCATGTCCAGCTGACGGTCATTCATCGCCACGTACAGGATCGCCCCCGGCGTTTTTTCCAGGTGCCGCCCGGCCAGGATCTCCGCCAGCACCAGCGCCTCGGCGCCGGAGGGAACGCCGGAAAGTATAGTGCTTGGTGCTTGGTGATGGGGGCTTGGAAAAGAAGACATAGATTAAGTATTAAGCACCACGCACTGCGGGTGTCATCATGACCAGCAATTCCTCATATTCCGCCGGGCTGGAAGCCTTGCCGGCCAGCCATTCCCAGATATCGGCGTCGTTCTCGTCCAGCAGCCGCTCGTAAGCGGGCAGGAGTTCAGGCGCGAGGCCAGCCAGATGTGTATCAGCGAAATTTCCCAGCACCAGGTCGGTTTCCTTGCAGCCGCGATGCCAGCTGCGATAGCGCAGGCGTTTCAAAAGTAACGCATGATCCATAATATTAACCATTTGTTTAATTTTATGCCTTAGGCTGACGTAGCTATATCTTTAAGGATTTCCCGGATGCTGATCGGCTACCGCAGCAATGACCCCGTCATTACCATCTGCCAGAATAATCGCGCGAAGTCGATAGAAATTACCGAGATCAACCCGGCCGCCGAGACCCTGCTGGCTTATAAAAACAGCGAGCTGGCGGGCAAGCCGCTGGGGCAGTTTCTGCCGCCGCGCATCGGCGAAATGCTCAAGGAATACGTCGAATTCGAAAGCAACGCCAACGACGTAGGCGAAGTGCTGGCCAAAGTGCAGAGCTTCAGCTTCATCGGTCGCGACGGCAAGGAAACCGGCTACCGGATGAAAGTCGTGCGGGCGGAGGCGGAAGACGCCGCGATTTTCTTCAGGCTGGTGCTGCAGGACAAGACCGGCCTGCGCAAGAATGAAACGCTGCATAAAGCCATCCAGGACAATTTCAAGGGCCATGAGACGCTCGATCCCGACACCGGCCTTCCCGATCGTCCTTCGCTCGCCAAGGATATCGAGCTGATCGGCTATTACAGCAACAAGAGCGACCTGCGCGCGGCATTCTGCATTCTGCAGCTCGATCATTACGACGAATTGTTCTCGCAGTACGGCCGCGAGACGTGCCGGGCCATTCTCAAGCATATCGGCCATATCTGCCGCCAGAGCCTGCGCCCGGATGATGTCGTCGGCAGCGTCAGCTATAAGCGGCTGGGCGTGCTGCTGCTTGATCTCACTCCCGACTCGACGCGCATGGTGTGCAACCGCCTGCGCTGGCAGATCGCCGCCAATCCCTTCACCCTGCCGGACAAGACCTCGGTAGGCTTAAGCGTCAGCATCGCCTTCTGCCGCATCGGCGGCCGCATCAGCGACAAGAGCGCGCTCGACAAATGCGACGAGGCGCTGAACGGGCTGGGTGCCAGCGTCGTCAACGCGCTGGATGAAGTCAGCGACAGCAATAAAAAGGCCGGCTGACACCCCCAACAATTCCGTTACCTTTCCTGTCCTTTCGTCGTATCATCGCCCTCCATGCGGCATGAATCGCTATTTTTTCTTTATTCCACGGTCACGCGGCTCAAAGGCGTCGGCGGCGCCACCGCCGAAGCGCTCGAGCGCCTGCTGCCCGCTGCCACGACGATCGCCGGCCGCACCGTTCCCATCATCCGCGACCTGCTGTTCCACTTGCCTATCGGAATCGTTGACCGCCGCTTCACCTGTCCGCTAAAAGCCGCGCCGGAAGGCGTTATCGCCACGTTCATCGTCACCGTCGACACGCACGCGCCCCCTCCAGCGGCATTCCGCCGTGGTGGGAAAAAGCCCTACAGGGTCATCTGCTCGAACGAAACCGGTGACATCACGCTGGTGTTCTTCAACGCCCGCGAGGATTATATCAAGCAGTCGCTGCCCATCGGCCAGAAACGCGTTATCAGCGGCCGCACGGAGTATTTTGATTACCGCCTGCAGATGACGCATCCCGACATCATCGCACCGGTAGAAAAACTGGCTGAGGTGCAGAAACCCGAGCCGGTCTACCCGCTGACCGTCGGCATCACCTCCAGGCGTATCGCCGGCATCGTGGCGCAGGCTCTGGAAAAACTGCCGGAGCTGCCGGAGTGGCTGGCGGATGACGGCGGACGGATGACGGATAATGGAACTCCTCCCTTGTCATCCGTCATCCATCCCTCGACGAATGTCTACCCCACGTGGAAAAATGCACTCCATCAAGCACATCATCCCCAAGCCGCTGAAGATCTGTCGCCGCTTGCCCCCGCGCGTCAGCGGCTGGCCTATGACGAAATCCTCGCCAACCAGCTCCACCTCGTCATGCTGCGCCGGCACATGCAGCAGCAGCCGGGCGAAATTATCAAAGGCAGCGGTGCACTGACGGAGGCGCTGCTCCGGCAGCTGCCGTTCACCTTGACGGCGGGCCAGCAGCGCGTGCTGCGGGAAATCGGCGAAGACATGGCCTCCGGCCAGCGCATGACGCGGCTTTTGCAGGGCGATGTCGGCAGCGGCAAGACGGTGGTGGCCTTGCTGGCCATGCTGCGCGTCGTTGAGCACGGCGCGCAGGTGGCGATGATGGCGCCCACCGAACTCATTGCCCGGCAGCATTATGAGACGATTAGCAAGTTCCTGGAAAACTTGCCCTCTCCCCTTGAGGGAGAGGGTGCCGGCT
>JAGWLJ010000020.1 GCA_028873275.1 Pseudomonadota bacterium | reverse complement strand
GCCTGAGCGGGCTGATCGACGCGCTGGAAACCCAGGGCCTGGCCACTATCCTGGCCGAGCCGACGCTCTCCACCACGTCCGGGCAGGCGGCGAGCTTCCTGGCCGGCGGCCAGTTTCCGGTGCCGGTGGTGCAGCCCAGCGGCAGCGGCACGACCTACACCATTCAATACCAACCTTTCGGCGTCAGCCTGAAATTTACACCCGTCGTCATGTCGCATGACCGCATCAGTCTGACCGTGAATCCCGACGTAAGCACGCTGGATTTCAGCAATCCGATTCAGGTATCCGGCATTACTTATCCGATTATTGATACGAGGCAGGCCTCGGCGGTGGTGGAGCTGGGCAGCGGCGACAGCTTCATGCTGGCAGGGCTGCTGCAGAGCGACGTCAGCAATACCGTCAACAAATTCCCCGGCCTGGGCGATTTGCCGGTGCTGGGCGCGCTCTTCCGCTCGACGCAGTTCCAGAACAACCAGACCGAGCTGGTGATCCTGGTGACGCCTTATATAGTGCACCCGGTGGCCGATGGCTCGAAACTGCAGACGCCGCTCGACGGCTACAAGCCGCCCAGCGATCTCGAACGCCTGCTGCTTGGCAATCTTTACCAGCAGCAGCCGATGAAAAAGGATAAGGATGAGAAGCCCGCCATGCCTGAGCTGCACGGCGCGGGCGGGTTCATTCTGGAGTAGGACGCTTATGAACAAGCATATGGGAACTCTGGGAATGCTGGGACTGCTTTGTGCCTGCACACCGCAATGGGACATGCAGGGAAACGATCCGGTGGAGTATTACGCCGACCATCCCATCAAGAACACGTTGCAGACGCACGGCGTATCGTGGATAGCCCATTTCACTCCTTCGGGCACACAGCTGTCGCAGGAGGAAATCGCCAAGCTGCATGCCGCGCTGCATAACGTCTCGCCGCCTGCGGCCGACCTGGTGCAGATACAGCTTTCCCAGTCCGACATGAAAAACGTCGAGCGTAAGGCGAGCCTTACGAAGGCGCTGCGCCACATGGGCTACAACAAGGACAATATTCTCTTCGAACCTTCGGCTGACCTGGCCCGCGACGATGCGCAGATTTCCGTCACCTATACGACGGTTGTCGCCCCGGATTGCCCGGACTGGCGCACTTCGCCCGTCACC
Source organism: Pseudomonadota bacterium (assembly GCA_028873275.1). Classification (GTDB taxonomy): domain Bacteria; phylum Pseudomonadota; class Alphaproteobacteria; order Rickettsiales; family SXRF01; genus JABDCD01. The sequence goes on along the minus strand of JAGWLJ010000020.1, from coordinate 10,103 downwards.
TCCTACAGCAATACCTGGCAGGGGAATTTCTATTGTTCGCAGGCGGTCAATCTCGGCGTGATGGTGGCCGATCCGCACGACCTGGTGCGCGGCAGCGGCGACGTGCCGCTCGATACGTCGCGCGCTGCGGCGGTGGTGTCGGATTACCATGCCGGCAAGGACTATATGCCGGCCACGCTGAACGCCGGCAACGGAGGCTCGTCCGGCGGCTCCGGCTCGTCCGGCTCCGGCAATTCCTCTTCTGGTGGATCTTCGTCGCAGGGCGGCGCGCCGGGCAGCACTTCCGGCCAGCCGGCGCAGCCATAACCGGCCATGGATTGCTGTCATGAGTGGACCTGTCTTATCCAATGCAGATTCCAAGATCCCGTCCGGGAAGCCCTCGCTGCTGGCCTTCGCCACTGATCATGCCGACATTGAGACGCTGAAAGCCTTTGCCGCCGCCCGCCAGTGGAGCGATGCCTCCATCCAGCAGGGCGACATCCGCACGGCGATCCCCTTCCTGAAAAGCAATCCTTCGCCCGCTTTCCTACTGGTGGAGCTGCCGTCGGCCTCCGAAGCGCCCGCCCTGCTCGACGCGCTGGCGGAAGTATGCGATCCGGACACCAAGGTCATCACCATCGGCACCGTCAACGAGTACAGCTTCTATTGCTGGCTGATGGATCTGGGCATTTTCAGCTACCTGCTGCGGCCGCTGACCGTGCATGCGCTGGAAACCGCCTGGCAGAAATCGCTGGCGCCGGCCGGAAGCGCCAAAGTCGAAAAGCAGCCCGGCAAGACCATTGCCGTCATCGGCGCGCGCGGCGGGGTGGGGGCGACGACCATAGCCATCAACCTGGCGGCGGTGATCGCCGACCTTTCCAAGAAACAGACGGCGCTGGTCGATATCGACCCGCAGGGGGGAAGCATCGCATTGGCGCTGGATATCGAGCCCAGCCGCGGCCTGCGCGAGGCGCTGGAGAAGCCCGACCGCATCGATTCGCTGTTCATCGAGCGCGTGATGAGCAAGCCGCTCAAGAACCTGTCGGTCTTAAGCGCCGAGGAATCCTTGCAGGACCAGCTGCATGCGCATGACCGCGCCGCCGAATCGCTGATTTCCGAACTGAGGAATACCTTCGACATCGTGCTGCTCGACATTCCGCGCCATCCGAGCGCGTTCAGCCGCCAGTGCCTGCGCCAGGCCGAGCATGTCGTGCTGGTGGCGGAGCCGACGCTGCTCTCCCTGCGCGACGCGCTGCGCCTGAGCGATCTCATGGCGGAGTCATTCAAGATGAAGCCGCCGGTGATCGTGGTCAACCGCGTTGGGCTGGCGCCGCGCGAAGAGATGCCGATCGCCGATTTCGAAAAAGGCCTGAATGCCAAGGTTGCCTGCCGCGTGCCGTTCGCCCCGCAGCTTTTCATGCAGGTCAGCAACGATATCCCGGTCCTCAAGCACGGGCAGCAGGAGGCGATGAAGTCGCTCTATGCGCTGGCGGGGCAGCTGGTTCCGGAAGCGAAGGCCAAGAAGGTGATCGAGACAAAAAAAGGATTTAATCTTGGCGTATTGAAGCACCTGAAGAAAGAAGGTTAGAGTCATGTTCGGCCGGCGCGCAAATACTACTCCTCCCTCGACCCCGCCGCCCGTGCCGCCGGCACCCGTTACTCCCGCGGCGGCCCCGGCCGCCCCTGCAGCGAAGAAAAACGGCGAAGCGCTGCTGCTTTCGCCCAGCGAAGCGAGCCTGAGCGGGCCACCGGCCCCCCAAGTGGATAACGAGCTCGCGGTTACCAAAGACAAGATCTACAACCTCCTGATGGAACAGATCGACGTGGGGACCTCGTCGCGCCTGCCGCGCGATGAGCTCAAGCGCCAGATCATCGAGCTGATCGGCGAAATCGTCGTCGAGCAGAAGCTGCTGTTATCGCAGAGCGAACAGCAGACGCTGGCCAACCAGATCATCGACGACATGCTGGGATTCGGGCCTCTGGAGCCCCTGCTCAAGGACGATCTCATCACCGACATCATGGTCAACGGACCGTACCAGATTTATGTCGAGCGCAAGGGCAAGCTCGAACTGAGCGACGTCAAGTTCCGCGACAACGCGCATGTCATGACGGTGGCGACGCGCATCGTCACCGGCGTCGGTCGCCGTGTCGACGAGTCGACCCCCATCTGCGACGCCCGTCTGCCCGACGGCAGCCGCGTCAACGTGATCGCGCCGCCCTGCGCCATTCGCGGCACTTCCATCTCCATCCGTAAATTCTCGCAGAAGAAAATTACCCTCGACACGATGATCGGCACCAAGAGTATCTCAGCGCCGCTGTGCAAACTGCTGAAAATCTGCGGCGCCATTCGGCTCAACATCATCATCTCCGGCGGCACCGGCTCAGGCAAAACCACCATGCTCAACGCCGTCTCGCGCATGATTTCGCACGGCGAGCGCATCGTCACCATCGAGGATGCGGCCGAACTGCAGTTACAGCAGCCGCACGTGGTGCCGCTGGAAACCCGCAACGCCAATCTCGAAGGCGAGGGCGAGATTACCATGCGCGACCTCGTCAAGAATGCGCTGCGCATGCGCCCCGACCGCATCATCCTGGGCGAGGTGCGCGGCGGCGAGGCCTTCGATCTGCTGCAGGCCATGAATACCGGCCATGACGGCTCGATGGGCACGCTGCACGCCAATACGCCGCGCGAAGCGCTGACCCGCATGGAAAACATGATCGGCATGGCGGGCGTCAACCTGCCCTCCAAGGCGGTGCGCACGCAGATCGCCGGCGCGGTCAACCTGATCGTGCAGATCAGCCGCATGCGCGACGGCGTGCGCCGCGTGACGCATGTCACCGAGGTGGTGGGCATGGAAGGCGATGTCATCATCACGCAGGATTTGTTCACCTTCGAATTCAAGGGAGAGGATGAGAACGGAAAGCTGATGGGAGAATTCAAATCCAGCGGCATCCGCCCGCACGCCATCCACCAGGCCGCCTATTTCGGCCTCGACCAGGCCATGATGGAAGCCATGATGTCGCCGCCGGAATGATATGCTGATCAACATTCTCATTGTTGCCGCAGTATTGGCGCTGGTCCTGCTCCTGGGGAAATCGGGCGGGCCGGACCGCAAGATACTGCGCAAGCGCATCGAGCGCATCAGAAACCGCAAGAGCGGATTGCCGAAGGCGGCGCAGGAAATGTCGCTGCGGCGCAAGAAGCATGAGGTCAAGGGCCTGCTCTACTGGCTGACCAAGCCGCTGCCCGACTTCAAGAAGCTGGCCGACCGTCTGGAGCGCGCCGGAAAGCCCATCAGCGCCAAGCAATACGCCCTGCGCCGGGTGCTGGTGCTGCTGCTGATCATGTTCATCGTGACCGGCATCTTTAAGAAATCCATCCTGCTGGGATTCTTCCTCGGCATTATTTTCGGTGTCTGGCTGCCGCTCAAGCTGTTGCAGCGCACGATCAACAAGCAGAACAAGGCATTTCTTCAGTTGTTTCCCGACGCCATCGACCTGATCGTCCGCGGCCTGCGCTCAGGCCTGCCGGTATCGGAATCGCTGGTGATGGTGACGCAGGAGATACCGGAGCCGGTGTCCGGCGTGTTCGGCAACCTGATCAATACCATGAAGCTGGGCGTTCCCATGGAAAAAGCCCTGCAGGAAACGGCCCGCAAGCTCGACATGACCGAATTTAATTTTTTCACCACCTGCATCATCCTGCAGCGCGAGACCGGCGGCAACCTGTCAGAGATTTTGAATAACCTGTCAGAAGTGCTGCGCGGCCGCTTCCTGATGCGCATGAAGATCAAGGCGATGTCGTCGGAGGCGCGCGCCTCGGCGTATATTATCGGTGCGCTGCCGTTCTTCGTCATGCTGGCGGTCAGCGTGCTGAGCCCCGATTACCTGTCTCCGCTCTACACCGATTACCGCGGCAATATCTGGGCGGCGGTGGCGGCGGGGATGATGACCTCCGGCATGTGGATCATGAACCGCATGACCAAGTTCGAGATCTGACCATGCATCCGGGCCAGCCATTCCAGCTCAGCCAGGTGCTTCCCGCCGGGATCACCTCCGACGATTTTTACACGGTGCTGACCGGGCTTGCCGCGTTCTTCTGCGTCTGGGCCATCGGCAACAGCTTCAGCAACCGCGACAAGATGGCGGCCAAAATCAAGGCTATCCAGGAACGCCGCCGGGTATTGCAGGGCGAACTGATTGGCCCCAGGAAGCGCAAGCGTCCGGAAGCCGAGGCCAGCGTCAATTTTATCCGCAAGTTCGTCACCCGGCTGCAGCTCATTAAGAAAAACACTATCGGTGAAACCGAATCGCGGCTGATCGAGGCCGGGTTCCGTTCCAAAGACGCCATTTTCGTGCTGGCCTTCTTCAATCTGGTGCTGCCGGTCGTACTGGGCATTCTCGGCTTCATCGTCTTCCGGCTCAATGCCGGTTCCACCAGCAAATGGCACATGATCCATTACCTGTGGCCAATCCTGGGCGCCTATATGGGGCTCAAGCTGCCCGGATGGTACGTTAACCGCACGCGCAAGAAGCGCTATGCCAATATCCAGAAAGCGCTGCCGGACGTGCTCGACCTGATGACCATCTGTGCCGAGGCGGGGCTCAGCCTTGCCGCCATGCTGGAGCGCGTGTCACGCGAATTGGGCATCGCCTACCCGGAAACGGCGGAGGAAATGGCCCTGACTTCGGTCGAGATCGGCTTCCTGCCCGACCGCAACAAGGCGCTCTCCAATCTCGCCGAGCGCTGCAAGCTGCCGGAACTGCGCGGCATCACCAGCGTGCTGATCCAGACCGAGAAATACGGCACGCCCATCGCCCAGGCGCTTAGGGTGCTGTCCAAGGAATTCCGTGAAGCGCGCATGCTGCGCGCCGAGCAGAAGGCCGCCCGGCTGCCGGCGCTGATGACGGTGCCGATGATCTGCTTCATCCTGCCCACCCTGTTTATCGTGATTATCGCCCCTGCCATCGTCCGGCTGATGGATACAGTGCAGTAATCAGCGCCCCTGCGAGGGATAATTATACTTCAGGGTAAAAATGCTGTCGCCGTCGTCGGACGGAGCCGCCGGTTTCGCCTTGGGCTGTGAAGCGGGAGCGGGCGCATCGGCCGGGGCTTTATCCATCATGGAATCCATGATGCCGGGCGTTTCCGCGAAGCCGATGGATTCCTGTTTCTTATGCGCCGGCTTGGTTTTATGGCGGCGCTGGTATTCCTCGTAGAAGCGCATATTCTCCTGCGCCTGTTCCGGAGACAGCGTTTCCAGGTTCAGGGCCAGCGCCTTCTTGCTGTCGCCGGTCAGGGCGTAGGCCATGGCCAGGTTCTGGCGCACGGTGGGGTTGCTTTCCCGGCGGTTCAGCTTCTCCAGCAGCGCCAGCGCCTGATCCAGCTGGTCGTTGAGGATCATCGACATGGCGAGGTTGTTCTGGAGGCTGAGCGAATCCGGCGTGATGGCCAGCGCCTTCTCGTATAGGTCCTGCGCGGCAAGATGGTTGCCGGCATGGTCGAAAGCGACAGCTTTGCCACCATAGGCAAGGGCGTTGTCCGGGTGAAGGGCGAGCAGCTTGTCGAATATATTTACTGCTTCTTCCGGCTCATCGGCAGCGATGAGGGCGTAACCCAGGTGGAGCAGGACATCAGGATCTTCGGGCGTTTTAGCCTGGGCGTCACGCAGCATGCGCACTGCGCCACCGGCATCGCCCGATTTGCGCAGATTATCCGCCGCCTGGACGACACCCTGCGTATCGGCTTTTTTGCCGTGCGGCGCATCCGGCGTGCATGCGGCCAGCAGCACGGTCATACCGACAACGGGGATAAGAGATAAGCGCAGCATAAATATCGCAGCAGCCTACCGCGTTGGCAGGTAATTGCAAGCCTGTTGCTGACAGGCGTGCTTGCGGTTATGGTAAGCCATGACTATGCGCCTTCACCGCCGCCTGTCGCCATTGGCACTGGCCGAGATTAACTGGTTCATTATCGTCGTCATGACGCTGATCGCCTGCCTCGGCTTTGCCATGATGGTGTCGGCCGGCGGCGGCGCGCTTTCGCCGTGGGCGTGGCCGCAGATCGTGCGCTTCGTCCTGGCGTTCGCGCTGATGATCGCGCTGGCGCTGACGCCGATGCGGCTGCTGATGGATTACGCCTATGTGTTTTATTTCCTGTGCCTCGCCGTGCTGCTGGTGGTGGACGTCATCGGCCATACCGGCATGGGCGCCAAGCGCTGGCTGACGCTCGGCGGTCTCAACCTGCAGCCCTCGGAATTCATGAAGCTGGCGCTGATCCTGGCGCTGGCGCGTTATTTCCACCAGCTGCGGCCGGAGGATATCCGCCGCTTCGTATTCCTGATTCCGCCGGTGCTGCTGATTATGCTGCCGGCGGTGCTGATCCTGCGCGAGCCGAATCTCGGCACGACGACGATCCTGGTGCTGGTCGGGGCGGTGATGTGTTTCCTGGCCGGGGTGCAATGGCGCTATTTTCTGGGCGTGGCGCTGGCGGCGGCGGCGGCGGCGCCGGTGGCCTGGCATTTCATGCACGGCTACCAGAGGCGGCGCGTGCTGACCTTCCTCGACCCGCAGGCCGATCCGCTGGGCGCGGGGTATAACATTCTGCAATCGATGATCGCCATCGGCTCCGGCGGCTTCTTTGGCAAGGGCTATCTGCAGGGGTCGCAGAGCCAGCTCAATTTTTTGCCGGAGAAGCATACTGATTTCATTTTCACCATGCTGGCTGAAGAATTCGGTTTTCTCGGCGGCATGGCGCTCCTGATTCTTTATATGCTGCTGCTAGGCGCGGCGATGATGGTAGGCCTGAAAAGCCGCAGCACTTTCGGGGCCATGCTGGCCTCCGGCGTGTCGGCGCTGATCTTCATGCATATCCTGATCAACTGCGCCATGGTGATGGGCGCGCTGCCGGTGGTCGGCGTGCCGCTGCCGCTGATGTCCTATGGCGGCAGCATCATGGTCTCCACCGTGCTGGCCGTCGGGCTGCTGCTCAACGCCTATACCTACCGCGACCAGCTGCCGGTGCGGATGAATCCGAGATTGTAGTAAAAGGAGGCACAAAAAGAAAGGCCCCGTAACGGTTCTCCTGGAAGGAGATGTTACGGAGCCTTTGCTTCTAGTCCAGTGTTACCAGATTTCATCTGGTGGGAGCTGGACTTCGACACATCTCATGGCCGGAGCGGCGGCGTTGATTTCCTCTCTTGTAGAAAGAGGAATCCACGACACTCTAAGACCACGGTGTGCCCGCTTGCGTAGGCACGCTGACTGCGACGGGCTAAGAAGCCGAGCTTCAGCCGGTTTTTGTCCATCCGTGAAACTAATGATCACCGACATATCCTGGTCGGTGACGTTTGTCACTGCAATCTCCCGAACAATCTTGGGCCAAAATTTCTCCGCATCCTGCTCTGCAATTGCAATGCCATCCTTAGCATAGAGCTCTTGCACAAAGTTCTGTGCCGACGCCATTTTAATCTCCTTTTTGGGTATGGCGCCAATCGAACATTTGCAGGGAAGCCATTCTTCCCCGCTAACCTATATAGAACAACAACTGCCGAAGCAGGGTTGATCTATCAGAAACATCATTATTATATATTAATTAATAGTTAATTTCAATCCGATTGAGTTCTGCTTGTCGGGCGGGATAATCTGGCTTATGGTGACTTTATAAGGTTAATCACCGATATCATCATATGAGTTATTTATGCTGCAATCTTCGCAGGATGCCCGCCCGGAGGCAGGGGAAAACGCGCGCGCCGAGGAACGTATTTACGCCGCGCTCGACCTGGGGACCAATAACTGCCGGCTGCTGATCGCCGCGCTCGACCGTCAATCCGGACATGCGTTGCGTGTTTTTGACAGTTTTTCACGCGTCGTGCGGCTGGGCGAGGGGGTAAGCGCCACCGGTCAGCTTTCCGCCGATGCCATGGAGCGCACGCTGGCCGCGCTCAGGGCCTGCGAAAAAAAACTCAGCCGCTATGCGCTGGCGGGATCGCGCTTCGTAGCGACGGAGGCCTGCCGCCGCGCTTCCAACGGCCGCGCATTCCTCGACCGCGTGCAGCGCGAGACCGGCCTCGATATCGGCATCATTTCGAGCGAAGAGGAGGCCCGCCTGGCCTTTATGGGCTGCTCGTCGCTGCTGACGGAAGCATCGCGGCGCGCCATCGTCTTCGATATCGGCGGCGGCAGCACGGAGATGATGTGGGTCGATGTCGACCGCCTGCCGGAGGGCGGCCGCCACGCCATCAGCGACTGGCTTTCCATCGGCTTTGGCGTCATGAACCTGGCCGATAAATTCGGCGGCTCGAATTTCGCCGATGTGACGTTTAACGATATGGTCAAGCTGCTGCTGGAAAAAATCACGCCGTTCGACCGCGCCAACCGTATCAGCGAAACGGCCGGCGATACGCCGGTGCATCTGCTTTCGACCTCGGGCACAGTGACGACGCTGGCGGCGGTGCATCTCAACCTGCCGCGCTATGACCGCGCCCGCATCGACGGGCTGACGCTGAATGTCAGCGACATCCGCAATACTATCCGGCGTTTGCTGGCCATGCGGCCGTCGGAACGCTTCAACCATCCCTGCATCGGCCCCGATCGCGCTGATTTTATCCTCTCCGGCTGCGCGATTTTCGAAGCAGTCAGCAGTCTTTACCCCGAGGGGCGCATTACGATTGCCGACCGCGGGGTGAGAGAAGGTATTATCCTGTCGTTGATGAATCGAAAGTAGATGCCAAAATCCTCCTCCGGTCATCGCCAGCTTAAAAAGCGCGTCAAAACCGCCAGGCAGCGCAAGCCGTCCTCGACGCGCTGGCTGGAGCGGCAGCTCAACGATCCCTATGTCGCCCGCGCCAAAAGGGAAGGGTACCGTTCGCGCGCGGCCTATAAGCTGATCGAGCTGGACGACAAATACCATTGGCTGAAACCGGGGAAAACCGTGCTCGACCTCGGCGCGGCGCCGGGCGGTTGGACGCAGGTGGCGGTGGCGCGCACGCGCTCGCAGCCGGAGCGTCCTCAGATCATCGCCGCCGACCTATTGCCCATGCAGCCGGTTTCCGGCGCACTCGTATTGCAGCTCGATTTCATGCAGGACGACGCGCCGGAGAAGTTGCGCCAGCTGCTTCCCGGCGGGGTCGACATCGTGCTCTCCGACATGGCGCCCAACACCATCGGCCACGCGGCTACCGACCATCTGCGCATCATGGCGCTGCTGGAAGCGGCCTATCCCTTCGCCTGCGAAGTCCTGAAGCCGGGAGGCACCTTCATCGCCAAGATGTTTCAGGGCGGCGCGGCCTCTGAGCTGCTGGCGCAGATGAAGCGCGATTTTGCCACGGTGCGGCATGCCAAACCCAAGGCCAGCCGCGCGGATTCTTCAGAAACCTATCTTATTGCCGACGGATTCAGGGGGCGTTGATGCGTTTTATTGTAATACCGCTGTTATTATTGCTTGCCGCCTGCGCGCCGCAGCAGCAATCGCTTAAGTCCTCGGTGGAGCTTGAGCATATCAAGATAAACCAGGATACGTTCCTGGCGCCGGACGGCAAAGTGCTTCCGGTAAGAAGCTGGCTGCCCGCCACGCGGCCGAAAGCCGTCATCATCGCCCTGCATGGGTTTACCGATTACAGCCATGCCTTCGTCAGCCGCGGCATGTTTTTCAGCGAGCACGGCGTCGCGCTGTATGCCTATGACCAGCGCGGCTTCGGACAGGCGTCGCCCATCGGCATCTGGGCGGGCGAGACCAACCTGACGCATGACCTTGCCGAATTTGTCCGGCAGGTGAGCAACCGCCTTCCGCATACGCCGATTTACCTCCTGGGCGAGAGCATGGGCGCGGCGGTAGCGCTGGCGGCGGTGCCGGAGGCGGATTTCCCGCCGGTATCGGGCATCATTCTCGAAGCGCCGGCGCTGTGGGGCGCCAAGACCATGAATCCGGTTTTCCGCGCCACGCTGTGGATGGGCGCACATACCATTCCCTTTGAGACCGTCACCGGCCGGCAGCTTAAAATCCTGGCGTCCAACAACATCGCCATGCTGCAGCGCCTGGGAGCTGACCCGCTCATTCTGAAGGCGGTGCGCCTCGATACGCTCTACGGCATCGTGCAGCTGATGGGCAAAGCCTATGACCGTAT
>JAGWLJ010000264.1 GCA_028873275.1 Pseudomonadota bacterium | reverse complement strand
GGTTCCAGGCACAAGCAACAATAAACAATAAGGCACAGCACATGCGGCGCCGGCATGGCGGAAATGCAGGAGAATGCATTGCTTTTAGAGGGGGCTTCTGCAATAAATCACCCATCTTTTTTGCAGAGGAAACCACTCGATGGCATACGGCGATTTTACGACGGATAAGCGCGTGCTGACATTATCCTGCATGGCGGTGGTGGCGGGAATGCTGGCTTCAGGGGCGGCCTGGCTGCTGCTCCGGCTGATCGCGCTGGTGACGAACCTGGCCTATTTCGGAAAAATTTCCACCGCTTCGCTGCCCATAGCCGGCCATTCCCTTGGCTGGTGGTCAGTGCTGATACCGGCCGCCGGCGGCCTGATCATCGGCCTCATGGCAAAATATGGCTCTGAGAAAATCCGCGGCCATGGCATCCCGGAAGCCATGGAAGCCATTCTTATCGGTGGCAGCCGCATCCAGCCCAAGGTGGCGCTGCTGAAGCCGCTGTCTTCCGCCATTTCCATCGGCACCGGCGGGCCGTTCGGTGCGGAAGGACCCATTATCATGACCGGCGGCGCGCTGGGATCGCTCTTTGCGCAGCTCTTCAACCTTTCGGCCACCGAGCGCAAGACGCTGCTGGTGGCGGGTGCGGCGGCAGGCATGACGGCGGTGTTCGGCACCCCGATGGCGGCAGTGATGCTGGCGGTGGAACTGTTGTTATTCGAATGGAAGCCGCGCAGCTTTATTCCTGTGGTGGTGGCCTGCGTGGTAGCCGCTGCCTGCCGCCCGGCGCTGATGGGATTTGGGCCGCTTTTTCCCTTCGCCGGCCATATGGCGCTGTCTTCGATGAATATGCTGTTTTGCCTGGGCATCGGGCTGCTGGCCGGGCTTGGCTCCGGCGTGGCCACGGCGCTTGTATACGGATTCGAGGATTTATTCCAGAAGTTGCCTTTCCATTGGATGTGGTGGCCGGTAATCGGCGGCTTGGTGGTGGGCCTGGGGGGCATGATCGAGCCGCACGCGCTTGGCGTCGGCTTTGATAATATTACGGCGCTCCTCAGTCATTCCCTTCCGCTGTCTGCCATCGCGACGCTGCTTATCGTCAAGGCATTGATCTGGTCGATCGCGCTGGGCTCCGGCACGTCGGGCGGCGTGCTGGCGCCTCTCCTGATCATGGGGGGCGCGCTGGGGGCGCTGGCCGGGCATTTCATTCCCGGCGGCACCGATGAGGGGGTATGGGCGCTCCTCGGCATGGCGGCGATGATGGGCGGCACCATGCGCTCTCCGCTCACCGCCACGCTGTTTGCCATGGAATTCACCGGCAACCTCTCGGCGCTGCTGCCATTGCTGGCCGCCTGCACGACCGCGCACGCTGTCACCGTGCTGATGCTCAAGCGCTCGATACTGACCGAAAAGGTCGCTCGCCGCGGTCATCACATCACGCGGGAATATTCCATCGATCCCTTTTCCATGGCGCATGTGGATGAAGTGATGGTCAGCGAAGTCGATACGTTGAGCGCCTCCATGCCGGTCGAGGAAGCGCTGCAGCTTTTTACCGACGAGCGTATCCCGGCCCATACCAGCTATCCGGTTATCAACAGCGAGAGCAAGGTCATCGGCATGGCGAGCCGCAGCCAGGTCTTCCGCTGGGCGACCGCCCCGCATGCCGATAATGCCACGCTGGGTAGCCTGCTCGGCACGGCGAAGCTCTTTGCCGCATATCCCGATGAACTGGTCAGCACACTGGCCGATCGCATGATGGAGGCCGATATCGGCCGCGTTCCCGTGATCGACCGCCAGAATGGCCGTCTGGTCGGGCTGGTGGCCCGCAAGGACCTGCTGAAAATCCGCGCCCGCGCGCTGGTCGAAGAACGCGACCGCCAGGCCTTCTTCCGGCCTAAAAGCCTCTATGCGGCGGGGTGAGGGTGGTGAGCTCGGCGGGAATCGAACCCGCGACAACCTGATTAAAAGTCAGGTGCTCTACCGACTGAGCTACGAGCTCTCTCATGCGAAAGAGAAGGGGACAATAAGATTCCCGGTGCTTTTGTCAATGCTTAGGTGGAGGCAGCGGCGTTTTTAATCGAGCATCAGCCGTTTCACCGGCTTGCCGCCCTGCAGATGCTCGCGGATGACCTCGTCGACATCGGCTTTGGTCTTGCAGGAATACCAGGTGCCTTCCGGATAGATAACCATGCACGGCCCCAGCTCGCAGCGGTCGAGGCAGCCGGCGTTGTTGACGCGAGTCCGCTCGATGCCTAGCTGCTTGACGCGGGTTTTCATGTAATCCCGCAGTTCCTCGGCGTTTTTTTCGGCGCAGCAGCCGCGCGTATGTCCCGGCTCGCGGCGGTTAGTGCAGCAGAAGATG
>JAGWLJ010000263.1 GCA_028873275.1 Pseudomonadota bacterium | reverse complement strand
CTTCAATTCCTACTTTGCCAGATGTCAATGATAAAGCTTATTCGACTTCAGATTTACCAAAACTAGAAGTTCAAAGTGAAGAAGATCCAGCCGATCAATGAAGTGATATAATTCTACCAATCCTAGTGAATCACCGTTCTTATGCCGGAGGCGTCTTCGCAGTCGGAGAGCACGGTGGCGCAGCGGCGCAGCTCGGCCGAAGTGGAAAGATGCTTGCCGGTCTGCCTGGCGTCGAGCTTCATCAGCTCGCTGACCGCCAGCTGCACGATGCCCAGATACTGGCTTAAGTTGGCGCTGCCGGAAATCGCCAGCGCCAGCGGCGCGTCGCCGGGGATGTATTCCTTGTTGCGGTTATTGGCAATGGCCTCGCCGTTGCTTAAGCGCTCCATGCTCTTTTCCCAGGCGGCCATGCGCGCACCCGTTGCATCGAGAAAATCTTCGCGGCCGTCGAGCAGCAGCGACTTGGCTTCCGAAGCGCGCAGCCGCCCATGCAACGCATGATTATGCCTGAGTTCGGCGAACGCTTTTCCGATGGAGGCATGTCCTTTAAGCGCCTCCAGGATGTGCCCGGCCGCCGCGAGCGCCGGTTTTGCGTCGTCGAGGATGGCGCCGGCGCGCGCCGCCAGCCCCAGCGGCTCGTAGCGCGCCTGCAGTTCGCCGAAATTCCTGAGCGGCACGGCAATCACGCTGCCGGAAACGGTATGTTGGGCGGATTTCATGGTAAAATTGTAACCGCTGTTCACTAAAAAAGACTTAATTGCCACTTTATGTTGCGGATTCGCGCCGCCGCCGTTACAACTAGGCCTTCCCGATTCACCATTCCACTCCTTATGTCAAGTCAAGACACTGATAAAACTAAATATTCTTGGGATGAGACCATCCGTACCTGGATCATCGCCCTGATCCTGGCGGTGATTTTCCGCAGCCTCGCCTTCGAGCCGTTCCACATCCCCTCCGGCTCGATGAAGGACACGCTGCTGGTCGGCGATTACCTGTTCGTCGCCAAGTACGAATACGGCTACAGCCGTTATTCCTTCCCGTTCGGCCTGCCGGTCTACGAAGGCCGCGTCCTGGAATGGCACAAGCCGCATCGCGGCGACGTGGTGGTGTTCCGCGAGCCGGCCGACCCGCGGATCGATTTCATCAAGCGCATCATCGGCCTGCCGGGCGATACGGTGCAACTCAAAGACGGCATCGTATACTTAAACGGCAAGCCGATACCGCGAAAAGCCGACGGCACGTTCAGCGATGACGAAGATCCCGATAACGTCCACGCCATCCCGCGCTTCACCGAAACGCTCCCCAGCGGCAAGACCTACGACATCCTGAAACAACGCCGCTATGGCATGGCCGACGACACCCCGGTCTACCACGTGCCGCCGGGGCATTACTTCATGATGGGCGACAACCGCGACAACTCGCGCGACAGCCGCTTCTCCGACGTCGGTTTCGTGCCGGCCGAGAATCTGGTCGGCAAAGCCGAGTTGATTTTCTTCTCCACCAACGGCACCGCCGAATGGACCAATCCGGTCAGCTGGTTCGAGGCCATGCGCTTCCGGCGTTTCTTCACGTGGGTGAAATGAGTTCGCTCGAAGAGCGCATCGGCTACCATTTTCAAGAGCGTGACCTATTGGCATTGGCGCTGACGCACCCCAGCGCCGGGCGCGGCAAAAACAACCAGCGGCTGGAATTTCTGGGCGATGCGGTCCTGGGCGCCATCGTCGCACGGATGCTGTATGAAGCTTATCCGAATGAGCAGGAAGGCGAGCTGGCGCGGCGGCATGCGGCGCTGGTGCAGGGCGTTACGCTGACGTCGGTCGCCCGCGAAATCGGTTTAAGCGACGCGCTCATGACCGGCCCCAGCGAGCAACGCGATACGGCTTCCAATCTTGAGGATGCGCTGGAGGCGCTGATCGGCGCGATGTATCTTGACGGCGGCATGAAAGCGGCCGAAGATTTCGTCGCGCCGCGCTGGAAAGAACTCGCGTCGCGCACTGCCGCCCCGCCCAAAGACGCCAAAACCGCATTGCAGGAATGGGCACAAGGCCGCGGGCTTCCCGTGCCAACCTATATTTTAGTGGATTCTACCGGCCCGGCGCACGCGCCGGAATTCACCATCGAGGTGACGGTGAACGACTACCCCCCTGCCCGCGCCACCGCCCTTTCCAAAAAACAGGCCGAGCAACTGGCGGCGGCGGAGTTGCTGAAGGTGCTCAATGCCTAGCTGCGGCATCATCGCCATCGTCGGCGAGCCGAACGCCGGCAAATCGACGCTCATCAACCGGCTGGTCGGCGGCAAGGTCTCCATCGTCACGCCCAAGGCGCAGACGACGCGATTCAACATCCG
>JAGWLJ010000019.1 GCA_028873275.1 Pseudomonadota bacterium | reverse complement strand
GGCGGCGGGGTATGCCGCCGAGGGTATCATCATTCATTACATCAAGGATTATTTTGCCTATCCGCGCCCCTATATTACGCTGGGGCATGATCACGTGCGCGTGCTGGAAATGCGCGCAGGTGAAGATTACCACAGCTTTCCCAGCGGCCATGCCGCTTTTATCACGCTGATGGTAATCGGCCTGTGGCCGGTCCTGTCGCCCAATCTGCGCTGGCTGGGCACATGGCTGATCTTCGGCGTCTGCTGGTCGCGCATCGCGCTGGGAGTGCATTTTCCCGTCGATGTGCTGGCCGGGTACGCCATGGCGTTTTTCCTGGTCATCGCCCTGCGCGCCATTATCTACGAGCTGATGGAGATGCTGCTTGGGCTCAACCCCGGGTGACCCGGAACTGCTGATATTCGATCTTCCCGAGGCCGGCCGGCTGGTCTGCTACCAATGGGGAAAGGCCGATGCGGCGTGCACAGCGCTCTGCGTGCACGGGCTGACGCGCAACGGCCGCGATTTCGATTTCCTGGCTTCGGCGCTGGCGGCGGGCTGCCGGGTGCTCTGCCCGGACATGCCGGGGCGCGGCAGGAGCGACTGGCTCAAGGACCCGGCGGGATACAATTATCCGGCTTATGTCGCCACCGTTGATTTCCTTTTGAGGGCGATGAACATTACGTCGCTCGATTGGATAGGCACATCGATGGGAGGCATCATCGGCATGATGATGGCGGGTGTGCGGCCGGGATTGATCCAGAAACTGGTCATCAACGATATCGGCTGCCTGGTATCGGCGGCGGGCATTCGCCGTATCATGTCTAATCCGCCCGCTCCGCCCTGCCCCAGCCTGGCCGAAGCGGAAACGACGCTGAGGGAGCGCTGCGCCCCATTCGGCATTCATGAGGAAGCGCACTGGCAGCATCTGTTCCGCTATGGGTTGCAGGAGAGGAACGGCTGCGTCTATCCGGCGTTCGACCCTGCCATTCTGGGAGGGTATGCCAAAGACAGGACAAAAGAGGCGGAAGTCAAAGATCTCGATTTATGGTCGTTGTGGGAACCGGTTACGAAAATTCCGGTTCTGCTGATCCGCGGCAGCGAATCCGACATACTGACACGCGCCACGGCGCTCGAGATGCAGGCGCGTCATCCCCGCCTCACCTTGCGGGAGTTCGAGCATGCTGGCCATGCGCCGGCACTGATGGACGCATCGCAGATAACGATGATACGCGACTGGCTGAAGGCGGCGTAATTACCTGACCGGGCAGACCTGCAAAGCGCTGCTGGCGGCGCTGTCGAGCATGAAGCCCAGCACCGCTATGCCGATGGCGAAAGCGCAGGTGAAGCGGGCGCGCTCCGGCGTGCCATACATGAAATCGAGGATCAGGTGAGCCAGGTTTTTTAAGGAATCCCCCGCGGCGGCAAACGGGTTCTTTTCCACATAAGCCAGTGCCAATATTCTCGACATACGCATCTCCCTTTCTTACTACCGCGACTTAAAATATATCAAATTTTAACGCGTTTGTTAATAAAAAAGCGAGTTGCGAAAAATCGTGGCGATGTTAATTCCGCCTATCCTGCCGGATTGCTTATTAGAAATTGAGCACCTTAGCCTGCTTGACGCTGGGCAGCTTGCCGATTTTCTCCATCAATTCCGCAGGAATGGACTGGTCTACTTCCAGCAGCGCGATGGCGTCGCTATGCGCGTGGTTGCGGCCGAGATGGAAGTTGGCGATGTTGATGCCCGCATCGCCCAGCAGCTTTCCGAGATTGCCTATCAGGCCCGGCTTATCCTCGTTGTTGACATAGAGCATGCGCGGGGCCAGCCCGGCTTCGAGCCGGACGTCATTGACCGCGACGATGCGCGGCTTATCGGCAAACAGCGTGCCGGTCACGGTACGCGTGCGGCGGTCGGTGGTGATGGTGATGCGGATGAGCGTCTGGTAATCGCCGGCGCGGTCATGGCTGGTGCTGCTGACCTCGATATTGCGCTCCTTAGCGATGACTGGCGCATTGACCATGTTGACGCCCTCAATCAGCGGCGCCAGCAAACCTTTCAGCGCCACCGCCGTGAGCGGCTTGGTATTGAGCGCCGCCGCCCTGCCCTCGAATTCGATCTGCACCGCTTTGAGCCCGGTCTCGGTCAGTTGCCCGGCGAAGCTGCCCAGCTGGTCGGCAAGTTGCAGGTACGGCTTCAGCTTGGCGGCATCCTCAGCCGACATGGATGGAATATTGAGCGCGTTGGTGACGGCGCCGGTGGTGAGGTAATCGGCCATCTGCTCAGCCACCTGCACGGCGACGTTCTCCTGCGCCTCGGTGGTTGAGGCTCCGAGATGCGGTGTGCAGATCACCTGCGGCAGGCCGAACAGCACGTTGCTCTTGGCGGGCTCTTCCTCGAATACGTCAAGCGCCGCGCCGGCCACCTGCCCCGATTCGATGGCGGCCTTGAGATCGTCCTCGCTGATCAGCCCGCCGCGCGCGCAGTTGACAATGCGCACGCCTTTTTTGCACATGGCTAACGTGTTTTTGTTGAGAATATTCTTCGTCGTCTCGGTCAGCGGCGTGTGCAGGCTGATAAAATCGGCGCGCTCGAGCAGCGTATCCAACTCGACCTTTTCGACATGCAATGCTTCGGCGCGTTCCTTGGACATGAAGGGATCGTAGACGATCACCTTCATTTTGAGCCCCTGCGCCCGGTCGGCCACGATCGAGCCGATGTTACCGCAGCCAATCAGCCCCAGCGTCTTTCCCGCCAGCTCAACGCCCATGAAGGCGTTCTTTTCCCATTTACCGGCATGCGTCGATGCATTGGCCTGCGGAATTTGCCGCGCCAGCGACATCATCAGCGACACCGTATGCTCGGCCGTGGTGACCGAGTTGCCAAACGGCGTGTTCATTACTACCACGCCATGAGCGGTGGCCGCCGGTACGTCGACATTATCGACGCCGATGCCGGCGCGGCCTACCACCTTGAGTTTTTTTCCCGCCTCAAGCACGGCGGCGGTGACTTTGGTGGCCGAGCGCACGGCAATGCCGTCGTATCCTGCGACAATTTTCAGCAGTTCCTCCGGCGGCAGGCCGGTTTTAACATCGGCTTCGACGCCCTTCTGCTTGAAGACATCGATAGCTTGTGGAGAAAGTTTATCGGCGATGAGAACTTTGGGCATTTTTATTTCCTTTTTTGTCATTCCGGCGAAGGCCGGCGATCTTTACGGTTGAAATAGCAACGGTCTAATGCGTTCTGCCGGCATTAGCCATGGTGTTGAGCTGCTCCAGAACTTCCTGCATGGTGCTTAGCGGGATATGGTTGTCGTTGGCGATCTTTCCCAGAAAGGTGGTTACCCCGTTTCCCAGAACCTCGATCTGCCCGGCCTTTTCCAGTACCAGCTGCTGTATAGAAGAAGGATTCGGCACTTCGTCTGTAAATCGCCTCTCGGCTAGATGCCGGCATTTTTCTTTCATGCCAGGAGTATGAAGATTGATGGTCAGGTCAATTATTGTCTCTTGGGCGTTAAAATGATCGATTATTTTGGATGTGCCGCCATCGAAATCGCGAGTATCAATCTCATGGCTGTCGCCGGAATGAGGTTTACGTTCGCAATGCGATGGCTCTATTCCCAATTCCTTGCAGAAATCATTTACATCTTTGATCAATTGCTGCGGCGCGGAGACCGTGTCGGTCAGCACATTATGGCTGCCGCCGATAATCGGCTCCAGGCCGGTCTGGTAATGAATATGCAGCTGATATTCTCCATCATTATTCTGTGTTATTTGGAGGTATGGAAATCTTATGTTCAGATGGTCAGGCGGGATGGGTATATTATTTGCCTTCTGGCGCGGCTGGACTAATTGGCCCAGCGCAGGAAAACTCGTCAACGCTGCTTCCAGGAACGGGGCAATCTCTGCTGCCTCCTGCTTTTGTTTTTTTCCAGTTTCCTGCCGGGTCACCCATTGCTCAAGAATATCCTGAATAAAAAATGCCATGTCATGCCGCCTTTGCCATACTGGATTTTACGTCGCTCCATGCCCAATCCAGCCAGGGCAGCAGCGCTTCGATATCGGAAGTCTCCACCGTTGCCCCGCCCCAGATGCGCAGGCCCGGCGGCGCATCGCGATACGCGCCGATGTCATAGGCGGCGCCTTCTTTTTCGAGCAACGAGGCGATTTTCTTGGCAGCTTCCGCCTGTGCGTCGGGCGCAAGGCCGGTGAACCATGGGTCGACGATCTTGAGGCAGATTGAGGTGCAGGAGCGCGACTTAACATCTTCGGCCAGGAATTCCACCCACGGCGTTTTAGCTATCCACTGTTCGATGGCTTTCAGATTGGCTTCCGAGCGTTTGATCAGCGCCGGAAGGCCACCGATGTTTTCGCTCCATTTGAGCCCGTCCAGCGCATCTTCAACGCAGAGCATAGAGGGGGTGTTGATGGTCTCTCCCTTGAAAATGCCTTCGATCAGCTTGCCGCTCTTGCTCATCTGAAAAATCTTAGGCAGCGGCCAGGAAGGCGTATAGGTGGTCAAGCGCTCCACGGCGCGGGGTGACAGCACGATCATGCCGTGCGCCGCCTCGCCGCCCAGCACTTTCTGCCACGACCAGGTGACGACATCGAGCTTGTCCCACGGTAGCTGCATAGCAAATACCGCCGAGGTGGCGTCGCAGATGGAGAGTCCTTTGCGAGCGCTGGAAATCCAGTTGCCATCGGGCACGCGCACGCCGGATGTCGTGCCGTTCCAGGTAAAAACGACGTCGCGTTCCCAGTTAGCTTTGGAGAGATCCGGCAGCTTGCCGTAATCCGCCTTATATACATTGAGATCGGCCAGCTTTAGCTGGTTCTTGCAATCGCCTGCCCAGCCCGAGCCAAAACTTTCCCATGCGAAGACATCGACGCCACGCGCCCCCAACAGCGACCACAGGGCCATCTCGATAGCCCCGGTATCCGATGCCGGAACGATGCCCAATAGATAATTTTCCGGTAGGCCAAGAATCTTTTTGCTTCGTTCAATGACCTCAGCCATCTTGGTTTTTCCCAGCTTGGCGCGGTGCGAGCGGCCCAGCGCCGCGTCTTTCAATACCTCCAGCGACCAGCCGGGGCGCTTGGCGCAGGGACCGGAGGAAAAACAGGGATTTTTGGGTTTTGTAGAGGGTTTCATCGGCACTCCTTGATCAGGCGAGCCCCAGCATTACCGCCATTTTTATATGCTGGCAAGCATCTCTTCCACCGTTTTGCACAGCAGCGCCAACTGCGCCGGCTCCGATAGCCGGTGATTGCCGTCCTTGACCAGCTGCAGCGTGGCATCCGGGGTTTCCAGTTTTTCCAGCAGCTCCACCGACATCTGCCAGGGGACATCCTCGTCTTTCGTGCCGTGCAGCAGCCGCACGGGCGCGTCGATAGCGATGGAATGATCAAGCAGCAGGTGCCTGCGCCCATCCTCAATCAGCGTGCGGGTAATGGGAAACGGCTCGCTGCCATAGCATGAGGGAATATAAAGCACCCCCTGCTCGTTGATTTCCTTTTTCTGTGCCTTGTCCAACTGCTGCCAGATGCAGCGCTCGGTAAAATCCACCGCGCTGGCGATGCCGACCAGGCCGGCCATATTCTCATGGCGCTCCCGCGCCGCCAGCAGCATCAGCCATGCGCCCATGCTGGAGCCGACAAGAATGTTTTTTCCCGGCGTGATATTATCCAGCATGGCCAGCACATCGTCTTTCCATGTGCCTATACTGCTGGCCATGAAATCGCATGAGGATTGCCCATGCCCGGTATAATCAAAACGCAGAAAGCGCCGGCCACGCTCGTGGCAAAAGATTTCAAGCGCAGTGGCCTTGGCGCCGGTCATATCGGAGCGGAATCCGCCAAGAAATACTACTCCCGGCGAGGTTCCTTCGCTCAGAGCGTAGGCCAGACGTTTTTCAGGAAGATCGAGGAATGAGATATCGCTCATGGATTTTACTCGAAATCGGTTTCGATTTCTTATAGTACAGCCTGTATGTCAACGCCAGAATCGAAACCGCCCGTCATTCTGCAAGTGCTGCCTTCCATGCGCAGTGGCGGCGTGGAGCGCGGCACTATCGAGATCGCCCGTGCCATCGTTAAATCGGGAGCTAAAGCGCTGGTGGCCTCGGCCGGCGGGCCGATGACCAAGCAGCTGGCCTATGCCGGGGCCGAGCATATTATCCTGCCGCTGGCGCGTCGGGATCCGTTGACCATCTGGCGCAACATTTCCCGCATTGAGAAGATCATCCGCGATCACAAAGTCGATATCCTGCATGCGCGCTCACGAGGGCCGGCATGGAGCGCCTGGTTCGCCGCACGCCGCACCGGCTGCCATTTTATTACGACATTTCACGGAACCTACGGGCTACAGAATGCCCTCAAGCGTAAATACAACAGCATCATGACGCGGGGCGAGCGTGTCATCGCCATCTCCGATTTCATCGCCGCGCATATCGCAAAAAACTATGTCATGTACCCGGCCCGCCTGCGCACTATCCATCGCGGCGTCGACCTGAATTTATTCAATCCGGCGAGAACCTCCCTGCAGCGTATGATCGACCTGACGAGGGAATGGCATCTGCCCGACGACCTGCCGCTAGTTCTGTTTCCCGGGAGGCTGACCGCCTGGAAAGGGCAGGAAGTGTTTCTCAGGGCGCTGGCGGCGCTGCCGCATAGGCATTTCTTCGCCATGCTGCTGGGGGATGACAAGGGGCATGTGGCCTACCGCCGCAAGCTGGAAGCGATGATTTCATCCCTGGGGCTCGAAGGGCATGTGCGGATCGCGCCGCATACGCAGCATATCGTGGAAGCCTATATGCTGGCGCGGGTGGTGGTGGCGACTTCGATTGAGCCGGAGGCCTTCGGCCGCGTGGTGCTGGAGGCGCAGGCGATGGGCAAGCCGGTGATCGCCACCAATCATGGAGGGCCGCAGGAGACGGTGATTCCCGATGTTACCGGCTGGCTGGTGCCACCGGGCGATGTGCGTTACCTGTCGGCCGCCATCAATCATGCTTTATCTCTTGAGGATGAGACGCTGCAGGCCATCAGCAGTCAGGCCATCGCCAACGCGCAGCGCTTTTCCATGGAGCAGATGTGCCAGCAGACGCTGGAGGTATATAAGGAAGTGCTTTTTGGAGCGGGCGCCTAGGCCTTCCTCAACCGCTCTTCCACTTTGTTCAGAAACTGCGTGGTGGTGAGCCAGCGCTGATCCGGATCGATAAGCGCCGCCAGGTCCTTCGTCATAAACCCTGCCTCGACGGTGTCAATGCAGGTATGTTCCAGCTTCTCGGCGAAGGCCGCCACCTCCGGCGTATCGTCGAACTTGGCGCGGTAAGAGAGCGCGCGCGTCCAGGCGAAGATGGAGGCGATGGGGTTGGTGGACGTCTCCTTGCCCTGCTGGTAGAGGCGGTAATGGCGCGTCACCGTGCCGTGCGCCGCCTCGGCCTCGACGGTCTTGCCGTCCGGCGTCATCAGCACCGAAGTCATCAGGCCCAGCGAGCCGAAGCCCTGCGCCACCGTGTCGGATTGCACGTCGCCATCGTAATTTTTGCAGGCCCACAGAAAACCGCCCGACCATTTGAGCGCCATGGCCACCATGTCGTCGATCAGCCGGTGCTCATAGGTGAGCCCGGCCTTATCGAAGGCGTCCATGAACTCCGTCTCGTAAATGGCGGCAAAGATGTCCTTGAAGCGGCCATCATAGGCTTTGAGGATGGTGTTCTTGGTGGAGAGGTACATGGGATATTTGCGCTGCAGCGCGTAATTGAAGCAGGCGCGCGCGAAGCCGCGGATGGAGTCGTCGAGGTTATACATGCCCATGGCCACGCCGCTGCCCGGGAAATCGAACACCTCATGCACCTGCGGCTGGCCGCCTTGCGGCGTAAAGGTCATGGTTAGCTTGCCGGGGCCGGGAATGGCAAAATCGACGGCCTTGTACTGATCGCCGAAGCCATGGCGGCCGATGACAATCGGCTGCGTCCAGTTAGGTACCAGCCGCGGCACGTTTTTACAGATGATGGGCTCGCGGAAAATGGTGCCGTCAAGGATATTGCGGATGGTGCCGTTGGGCGACTTCCACATTTTTTTGAGGCCGAATTCCTTGACGCGCGCTTCATCGGGCGTGATGGTGGCGCATTTGACGCCGACGCCGTATTGCTTGATGGCATTACCGGCCTCGATGGTGATCCTGTCCTCGGTGGCGTCGCGGTTCTGGATGGAGAGATCGAAATATTTGAGGTCGACGTCGAGATGCGGCAGGATCAGCTTTTCCTTGATCAGCTTCCACATGACGCGCGTCATCTCGTCGCCGTCGATCTCAACGATGGGATTTTTTACTTTGATCTTTGCCATGGAACCTCCCTAACCCTACCATTTATATAGGCAATATATTAATATCACCTTAATCAATTGTCGCGGCGGATCAGGGAAAAAGAGCGGAAATGCTTAAATAATGCAAAGACATGCCATTTGGCTGAAAATATCCTGTATCAGCAATGCGGACGGCGCCGGATAGCGTTTTCTAAATGTAAGATAAGCCAGGTGGTGGAGGCTAGCGGAATCGAACCGCTGACATCTTGCTTGCAAAGCAAGTGCTCTACCAACTGAGCTAAGCCCCCACAAGGCTGGAAACGTAGGAAAATCGCGCCAAAACTAATGGCGTGGGGAATTTAGTCAAGCGGATACTGTTATTCCTCGATGATTTTTGTCAGCCGGCGTATGGAATCGTCCAGCTTGTTATAAATGGCCGAGGCGGCATGGTGCAGGTCGCTATACTGGCGCTTGAGCAAAGAGATGGCGGCGTTGAGGTTCTCGCGCTCCTGACGCAGCGATTCATTCTCCCGCTCGAAGAACGCCAATTGTTCCTGCGATTCGGGCGGTTCCTGCGGCTTGCCCACCCGGCGCTGCAGGTTGTGCTCCAGCCGGTTCAGCGCTTCCAGCAGCCGGTGGGTGGCAGCATAGAGCGGATGCTGCAACAATTCAGCGCCGGAAGAAGCGTTTTCAGCTTCTTTTTGGTTGAGAAGTTCCTGAGCGTGTGCTTGAACCATGACAAGCCGCAGCATAGCATGCCGGCGGCAGATGGAAAGTTTTTTATGCAGCAGGTTATGACTTCCGATCGTCCTTCCGCCTCCGTCTCTTATCGCGAGATGGCCAACGCCATCCGGGCGCTCGCCATGGACGCCGTGGAACGGGCCAATTCCGGCCATCCCGGCATGCCGATGGGTATGGCGGATGTCGCCACCGTGCTGTTCTCCGAGCACCTGAAATTCGATCCGGCGCACCCGAACTGGCCTGACCGGGACCGCTTTATTCTCTCCGCCGGTCACGGCTCGATGCTGCAATACGCGCTGCTCTATCTCGCCGGCTATGCCGACATGACGCTTGATGAAATCAGGCGCTTCCGCCAGCTTGGCTCCAAAACCGAAGGCCATCCCGAAGTCGGCCATGCCGGCGGCATCGAAACCACCACCGGCCCGCTGGGGCAGGGGCTGGCCAACAGCGTCGGCATGGCGTTGGCCGAGCGCATGCTGGCGGCGCGCTTCGGCGAACTGGTCGATCATTATACCTATGTCATCGCCGGCGATGGCTGCCTGATGGAAGGCATTTCGCAGGAAGCCATTTCGCTGGCCGGACATCTGAAACTCAGCCGCCTGATCGTGCTGTTCGACGACAATAAAATCAGCATCGATGGCCCGACCAGCCTGGCGGTTTCGGAGGATACGCCGAAACGTTTCGAAGCCAGCGGTTGGTTTGTGCAGAGCGTCGACGGTCATGATTACGAAGCTATCAGCAAGGCCATCAAAGCGGCCAGGCAGAGCGACAGGCCGTCCATGATCGCCTGCCGCACCACCATCGCTTACGGCGCGCCCACCAAGGCCGGCACGAGCGCCAGCCATGGCTCGCCGCTGGGCAAGAGCGAAATCGAAGGAGCCCGCCAGAAGCTGGGCTGGCCGCATGGCGAGTTCGAGATTCCTGCTGATATTCTGTCGGCATGGCGCGAGGTTAGCAAACGCGGCGGCAAGGCCTACGCCGAATGGAATAAAAAATTGAACGCTGCCAACGCGGCGGAAGAATTTGAGCGGCTGATGCGTCGCGAATTGCCGGAGATCTGGAACGAAGCTCTGCAGGCGCATAAGAAAAAAATCGCCGAAGCACAGTCTAATGAGGCGACGCGCAAATCCTCCGAAAATGTGCTGGAAGCTCTGACGCCGGTGATCCCGGAGATGATCGGCGGCTCAGCTGATCTCACCGGCTCCAATAATACCAAGACCAAAGCCATGAAGCCGGTGACGGCGGCGGATTACAGCGGAAGCTATATCTATTACGGCGTGCGCGAACACGCCATGGCCGCTGCCATGAACGGCATGGCGCTGCATGGCGGCTTTATACCCTACGGAGGCACTTTCCTCGTCTTCACCGATTACTGCCGCCCGGCCATCCGCCTGTCGGCACTGATGAAGCAGCGCGTGATTTATGTTATGACGCATGATTCCATCGGCCTTGGCGAAGACGGGCCGACGCACCAACCTGTCGAGCATCTGGCGTCCTTGCGCGCCATTCCCAACCTTAATGTCTTCCGCCCCTGTGACGCCACTGAAACTGCCGAATGCTGGGCGCTGGCGCTTTCCACGCAGGAAACGCCCTCGATCCTCGCTCTGTCGCGCCAGAATCTGCCAACGTTGCGGAAGGAATACACGAAGGAGAATCTGTGCGCGCGCGGTGGCTATATACTTTCTGAACCAAGCACCAAGCATCAAGCACCAAGCACTACCCTCATTGCCACCGGCTCGGAAGTCTCCATCGCCATGGAGGCGCAGAAGCTGCTGGCGGAGAAGGGCATCGCCGCCCGTGTTGTCTCTCTTCCTTGCTGGGAGCTGTTTGACGCGCAGCCGCAAAGCTATCGCGACGAAGTGCTGGGTAACGGGTTACGGGTGGCCATCGAAGCCGCCTCGCCGTTCGGCTGGGAGCGCTATATCGGGCATAATGGACTTTTTATCGGCATGTATGGTTTTGGTGCTTCTGCTCCGGCAAAAGATTTGTATAAGCACTTTGGCATTACGGCGGAACATGTAGCACAGGCAGTAACGAAGAAATTATGACCCTCCGCATCGGCATCAATGGATTAGGAAGAATCGGGCGCTGCGTGCTGCGCGCGCTGTATGAAACGCAGGCGCGGGAGATTGAGCTCGTCGCCGTCAATGGCCCGGCGCCGGTGGATACGCATATGCACCTTCTCAAATATGATTCGGTGCATGGGCGGTTTCCGGTGGAGGTGAAGGCGGAGGGGGAGGTGCTGATGATCGGTGGCAGGAAGATCGCCCTGTCGCATCATAAAGACCCGAAGCAAATTCCCTGGGGCAAGCTCGGCGT
>JAGWLJ010000262.1 GCA_028873275.1 Pseudomonadota bacterium | reverse complement strand
CTACCTTAATTTCGGCGGCTATACGCTGGTCGGCTCCAGCCCGGAGATACTGGTGCGCCTGCGCGACGGCGAAGTCACCATCCGCCCTATCGCCGGCACGCGCCGCCGCGGGCGCGACCGCGCCGAGGATGAACTGCTGGCCAAAGACCTGCTGGCCGATCCCAAGGAAATCTCCGAACACCTGATGCTGCTCGACCTTGGCAGGAACGATGTCGGCCGCGTCGCCAGAACCGGCAGCGTGCGCACCACGCAAAAAATGACCATCGAGAATTACTCGCACGTCATGCATATCGTTTCCAACGTGGTCGGCGAGATCGATCCGAAATATGACGCGCTGGCCGCCCTGATCGCCGGATTCCCGGCCGGCACGGTCAGCGGCGCGCCCAAGATCCGCGCCATGGAAATCATCGACGAGCTGGAGGCCGAGCGGCGCAGCTTCTATGCCGGCTGCATCGGCTATTTCTCCGGCAGCGGCAACATGGACACCGCCATTGCGCTGCGCACCGGGCTGATCAAGGATGGCACGCTGTACGTGCAGGCGGGCGGCGGCATCGTCGCCGAGAGCGACAGCGAAGCCGAATATCAGGAATCGCTGAACAAGGCCCGCGCCCTGATGCGCGCAGCAGAAGAGGCTATTAAATTCACCTAGGCTGGTTCTTGTTGACTTAAACAATGGATGGTGCCGAAGCCCCACACCAGGTCGACGGCATGGATGCCCACCACGTCGCGCCTGGGAAATAATTCCGCCAGGATCGACAGCGCCACCCGGTCGGCCGGGTCGTTGAAGGTCGGCACCAGCACGGTTTTATTGGCAATCAGGAAATTGGCGTAGGACGCGGGCAGCTGCGTGCCCTCGAAAATGAGCGGCCGGGGCATCGGCAATTCGACGACCGTCAGCGGCTTGCCGCTTTGGTCACGCGCGGATTTGAGCCGCTTCAGGTTGTCTTTAAGCGGCGCATGATTGGAATCTTTCGTGTTTTTTTCCATCACCGTCACCACGGTGGTGGGGTTGACGAAGCGCGCCAGATCGTCGACATGGCCGTGCGTATCGTCCCCGGTGATGCCGTTGCCCAGCCAGATGACATGACGGACGCCGAGATATTTCTCAAACACCGCTTCGTAATCTTCACGCATAAAACCGGGGTTGCGCTCCTGCACTTTGCTGAGCAGGCATTCTTCAGTGGTGAGCAGACAACCCTTGCCGTTGACGTCAATCGAGCCGCCTTCGAGCACCACCCGACTGCCCTTATGCACCGGCTCAATGCGCTCGATGCCGATATGCTCATTGAGCGCGGCGGGCACCTTGTCGTCGCGTTTGTAATTGGAATACTTGGCCCAGGCGTTGAACCGCCAGTCGAGCATGACTTTCCCGCCTTTACCGGTGCGGACAAAAATCGGCCCGGAGTCGCGCATCCAGATGCGGTCGGTCGGAATGATATGGATGTCCAGTTTATCGGGATCGACGCCGGCGCGGCCACAATAATCCTGCGCCTTTTCTTTTTCGCGCACGTTCTGCACCAGCAGACGCACGCGCTCGCCCTGCGCCAGAGTACGGATGATTTCGGCGTAGACCCAGGGGATCGGCTCGAACTTGCCCGGCCAGTCGTTTTTATTATGCGGCCAGCCGATAATAGTGGCCGCGTGCGGCTCCCACTCGGCGGGCATCCTGAAGGCCGCCATCATTAATTCCCAAAACGCCGGGTAAGATCGCCATACGCATCAACGCGGCGATCACGGAAGAACGGCCAATTGCGACGGGTTTCCTCGATCAGCGCCGAATCGATCTCGGCGGTAAGAATTTCTTCCTTGTCGCGACTGGCCTGGGCGACGATGCGGCCGAACGGGTCGCAAATGAAGGAATGACCGAAGAATTCCAGTCCATCGCCGGCGAGCTTCTCATGCCCGATGCGGTTGACGCTGGCGACATAGACCCCGTTGGCGATGGCATGGGCGCGCTGCATGGTCTGCCAAGCGCTGACTTGCGCTTCGCCAAACTCGGCTTTCTCTTTAGGATGCCAGCCGATGGCCGTGGGATAGAACAACACCTCGGCACCCTGCATGGCGGTGAGCCTGGCGCCTTCGGGATACCACTGGTCCCAGCACACCAGCGTGCCGATCCTGCCGGCGCTGGTGGCGAAGGATTTGAAACCGGTATCGCCGGGAGTAAAATAATATTTTTCGAAGAACAGCGGGTCGTGCGGAATGTGCATCTTGCGGTAGAGACCGGCCAGCGACCCATCCTTTTCGATCACCACCGCCGTGTTGTGATAGACGCCTGCCGCGCGCCGCTCAAAAATGGAGCCGATGATCACCATGCCGGTTTTTTTAGCCACCTTGCCCAGCGCTTCCGTAGCCGGGCCGGGAATG
>JAGWLJ010000261.1 GCA_028873275.1 Pseudomonadota bacterium | reverse complement strand
CTGTTGGGGAAATGTTTTTGCTTCTATATCGAGCAGAGCTTGAATATCGCCTTCCTTCATCGGGCGAATGCTGATTTCCTTCCTGGGTTTCTTTCCGCCCGCCATATTACAGCCCGTCCTGCTGCATCAATGCCTGCACCACTGACTGCACCGGTAATCGCTGCTGTTCGCCGGTAGCCAGCCAGCGCAGCGTAACCTCTCCCGCTTTCACCTCGTCTTCGCCCAGCAGCAGGACTGCCGTGGCGCCGAGCTTATCGGCTTTTTTCATCTTCTTGCCCATATTGCCGCGCGTGATCAATTCGACGGTAAAATTCTGATGGCGGAGTGCATCGGCCAGCTTCAGCGCCTCCATTTCCTGCGCCGCGTCTATGGGAATAACGGCGATAACTTTCGGAGGGGAGACCCTCATGCCGTCAGCATTTACGACTTCCATCAGCGCCAGCAGCCGTTCAATGCCCGCCGCGAAGCCGACGCCCGGCACATCCGGCCCGCCCATCAGTTTCACCAGCCCGTCATAGCGCCCGCCGGCCAGCACCGTGCCCTGCGCACCCAGCTTGTCGGTGGTGAACTCGAACACCGTATGCGAATAATAATCGAGGCCGCGCACGATGCGCGGGTTGATCTCGAATTTAATGTTCAGCGCCTCCAGCCCCTCCTGCACAATATCAAAAAACGCGCTGGCATCGGGAGTGAAATAATCCTGCGCCTGCGGGGCATCGATGATCAGCCGGCGATCGCCCTCATCCTTGGAATCGAGAATACGCAGCGGGTTGCGCTCGAGCCGCTGCTTGCTGTCCTCGGAAAGCTGCGCCTGACGATCTTTGAAATAAGCCACCAGCGCGCCGCGGTAAGCCTGGCGGCTTTCAGCATCGCCCAGCGAGTTCAGCTCCAGCTTGACATGATCGAGCAGACCCAGCGCCGAAAGCGCGTGCGCGCTCATCGCGATCATTTCGGCATCGGCCAGCGGATCGGCCTCGCCCACCAGTTCGGCGCCGAACTGGTGGAACTGGCGCAGGCGGCCTTTCTGCGGCCGCTCATAGCGGAAGGCGGGGCCGTGATAGTAGACCTTGAACGGCAGCTTGTCCTGCAAGCCGTTCGAGATGAACGCCCGCACCACTCCCGCCGTAAATTCCGGTCTGAGCGTCAGCGATTCGCCGCCGCGGTCGGTGAAAGTGTAGGTTTCCTTGGTGACGACATCGGAGGTATCGCCCAGCGTGCGGTGGAACACATCGCTGAATTCAAACACCGGCGTAGCGATCTCGCCGTAATTATAGCGCTCGCAGACGCCAGCCAGCGCCGCCTCGATAAAACGCCGTTTGCGCGCTTCCTCCGGCAGGATATCATGCGTGCCGCGCACGGGCTGGAGCTTAGGCGACATGGCGTTTCGTCTTTCCGTAGCGTTCTTTCACGTAATTCTCCACCATCTGCTGGAACTCCTCGGCGATGCGCTCGCCGCGCAGCGTGGCGACCTTTTTACCATCGACAAAAACCGGCGCAACCGACGATTCGCCCGTGCCGGGCAAGGAAATGCCGATATCGGCGTGCTTGCTCTCGCCCGGGCCGTTGACGATGCAGCCCAT
Organism: Pseudomonadota bacterium; assembly: GCA_028873275.1. Lineage (GTDB taxonomy): Bacteria > Pseudomonadota > Alphaproteobacteria > Rickettsiales > SXRF01 > JABDCD01. Next base: position 803 of record JAGWLJ010000261.1, on the reverse strand, counting down.
CACCGCCACGTTCATGCTCTCGACACCCGGATGCTGCGATTTCCACAGCGGCATCTGGGCGCGCAGCCAGTTCTGAATCTTGTCGGCCAGCTCCTGAAATACCGTGCTGGTAGTGCGGCCGCAGCCGGGGCAGGCTGTCACCGTCGGGGTGAAGGCGCGCAGCCCCATGCTCTGCAATAATTCCTGCGCCACGCGCACTTCCTGCGTGCGATCGCCATTCGGCTCCGGCGTCAGGGAAATGCGAATAGTGTCGCCGATACCTTCCTGCAGCAGCACGGAAAGCGCCGCCGAGGAAGCGACGATGCCCTTGCTGCCCATGCCCGCCTCGGTGAGACCGAGATGCAGCGCATAGCGGCAACGCGAGGCCAGCTCGCGGTAGACGGCGATCAGGTCCTGCACGCGGCTGACCTTGCAGGAGAGAATGATACGGTCGGCAGGCAGGCCCAGCGCCTCCGCCTGCTTCGCGCTCTCCAGGGCTGAGCGCACCAGCGCCTCGCGCGCCACGGCACTCGCATCCCGCGGTTCGGCCAGCGCGGCATTCTCATCCATGACACGCGCCAGCATCTGCTGGTCGAGGCTGCCCCAGTTGACGCCGATGCGGATGGGCTTGCCGTAACGCAGCGCCGTCTCGATCATCATGGCGAATTGCGTATCGTGCTTGTCGGCGAACCCGACATTGCCGGGATTGATGCGGTATTTGGCCAGCGCCTGCGCCATCTCCGGGTAATTCCTGAGCAGCGTGTGGCCGTTGTAATGAAAATCGCCGATAATGGGCACGGCGCATTTTTCAACGATCGCGGGAA
>JAGWLJ010000260.1 GCA_028873275.1 Pseudomonadota bacterium | reverse complement strand
GCTCGCTCCGGCACGCAGGAATTCCTGTCGAAGCTGACCGGTGACAACAAGAGAGACATGCCGCTGATCGGCCAGTTCGGCGTCGGCTTTTATTCCTCCTTCATGGTGGCTGACAAGGTGACGGTGGTTTCCACCTGCGCCGGCTCAGAGGAAAGCTGGCAATGGGAATCGGAGGGCACCGGCGAATTTACCGTTACGCCGGCGGCGAAAGCGCAGCGCGGCACGCGCATTACGCTGCATCTCAAATCCGGCGAGGATGAGTATCTTGATACGTTCCGACTGCGCCACATCATCACCACCTATTCCGATCACATCTCCTTTCCCATCACCATCGGCGATGGGGAGGGCGAGCCGCAGGCGGTCAACACCGCCTCCGCCTTGTGGATGCGTCCGAAAAGCGACATCGCGCCGGAGCAATATAAGGAATTCTATCATCACGTCGCCCACGCCCCGGACGAGCCCTGGCTGACTCTGCATAACAAGGCCGAGGGCAAGCTGGAATACACCAGCCTGCTCTTCGTGCCGACGCTGAAGCCCTTCGATCTCTTTCACCCCGACCGCAAGCGCCGCGTCAAGCTCTATGTCCGCCGTGTGTTCATCACCGAGGAAAATGTCGATCTCATCCCGCATTACCTGCGCTTCCTGCGCGGCATTGTCGATTCCGAGGACCTGCCGCTCAATATCAGCCGCGAGACGCTGCAGGCCAATCCGCTGTTGGCGAAGATAAGGGATTCGGTGGTCAGGCGCGTGCTCTCTGAGCTGAAAAAGAAGGAGGAAAGTGACGCGCCGGGCTACACTCAGTTCTGGAACAATTTCGGCGCCGTCCTCAAGGAAGGCCTGTGCGAGGCGACCAGCCCGCGTGAGCAGATTCTCGAGGTCTGCCGCTTTCATTCCACCGCCGTCGCCGACGACGGGTACACCAGCCTCGACGACTACATCGCCCGCATGAAAGAAGGGCAGGAGCATATCTTTTACCTGACCGGCGAGCGCGTGGAAACCCTGCGCGGCAGTCCGCAGCTCGAGGGCTTTGCCGGCAAAGGTATCGAGGTGCTGCTGCTGACCGACCATGTCGACGATTTCTGGACCAATGTCGTGATGGACTATAAAGGCAAGCCGTTCAAGTCGGTTACCCGCGCCGATATCGACCTCGGAAAAATCGCCGGCGAGGCGAAAGCGGAGGAAAAGTCCGAAGCCAAAGCGGACGACGAAGCCACCCAGGCCCTGTGCGGGCGCATCAAGCAGATCCTCGGCGACAGCGTGCGCGACGTGCGGGCGACCAATAAGCTGACCAGCAGCGCCGTCTGCCTGGCGGTGGAAGAGGGGGCGATGGATTTCCGGCTGGAGCGTTTTCTGGTCGAGCAGAAGCAGTTGCAGGCGGCCACCGCGAAGATACTGGAGGTCAACCCGCAGCATCCCATCATCCGTGCCCTGGCGGGCCGGCAGGATATCGACGATGTCGTCTGGCTGCTGTTCGACCAGGCGCGTATCCTGGAGGGGCAGGAGATCGCCGACCCGGCGGCCTTCACGCGCCGCCTGCAGGGCTTCGTGGAAAAAAGCCTGGCGGCATAAAAAAACCGGCGGCACAGGGCCGCCGGTTTTTTACGTCGCCTATGGGGAGGCTACGATGTGGCGTTATAGGACGGCTTTTCCATCATGATCAGGTAATGCTGCATCTCCTGCTTGAGGGTCAGATTCTGCTTCTTGAGCTCGGTGATCGCGGCGAAATCCGGCAGCGGCCGGGCGGATTCCTCGGCAATCTTTTCCTTGATCTGGAGGCGTTTGGCAGCAAGTGAATCAAGATGGGTCTGTATGGACATGGAACCAATCCTTTCTTGAGTAATGGACAAAAAAATTATGCCCCGCTTATCAATTCAGGGGTCATGTTCATTATAAAAACGACTTGACTTCCAGTTCAACGCAAATCATTGTCAAACTTTTTTTATTTTAGGAATTGCTTTTTATCATTGACACAACTTATAGGTTTACCAGTGCCTTGGAGGAACATTCCCATGCTGACCATTCGCAGATCCCGGGAACGCGGCCACGCCCAGCACGGCTGGCTCGATAGTTACCACACCTTTTCCTTCGCCGATTATTACAATCCGGCGCATATGGGCTTCCGCGCCCTGCGCGTCATCAACGAAGACCGCATCGAGCCGGCGCAGGGCTTCGGCACGCACCCGCACCGCGACATGGAAATTCTCACCTATATGCTGGAAGGCGAGCTGGCGCACCGCGACAGCATGGGCAACGGCCGCGTCATCAGGCAGGGCGAGGTGCAGGGCATGAGCGCCGGCACCGGCATCACCCACAGCGAGTTCAATGCCTCGCGCGACCGCCTCTGCCACCTGCTGCAGATCTGGATCATGCCGCATACCAGGAACGTCACACC